>JAQBPP010000233.1 GCA_028287455.1 Bacilli bacterium
CGCCGCATGATTTTCCCTGAGCGTGTTTTCGGCAGTTTATCCCGGAATTCAATTTCCCTGGGGGCAGCGTGAGCAGCCAGCCCTGTTTTCACAAACTGCTTGATTTCATCAATTAATTCGTCAGAGGGCTGGTACCCTTCCCGCAAGGAGACAAACGCTTTGATGATCTCTCCCCGCACTGCATCGGGTTTGCCGATCACACCAGCCTCGGCTACAGCAGGATGCTCAACCAGCTTCGATTCCACTTCAAAAGGTCCAACTCGCTCTCCTGCCGTATTGATGACATCATCCACTCTGCCTTGGAACCAGAAATAACCTTCTTCATCCATGTAAGCTGAGTCGCCCGAAATGTACCAGGGTTCCAGGTGAAAATACTCTTGAAATTTGTCAGGATTGTTCCAGATCGCCCGCATCATGGAAGGCCACCCGCGGCGGATTGCCAAATTGCCCATTATATTTGGCGGTAAAACGCTGCCGGTGTTATCGACAATGGCAGCTTCTATACCCGGCAGCGGTCTGCCCATTGAGCCCGGTTTCATCGTCATCGAAGGATAATTGCAAACCATCATCGCGCCTGTTTCGGTCATCCACCAGGTATCATGGATGCGCTGGTTGTAAACGCGCATGCCCCAGCGTATGACCTCGGCATTTAACGGCTCACCTACAGATAAAACGTGACGAAGCGACGACAGATCATGCCGTTTGACCACCTCATCACCTGCTGCCATTAGCATCCGCAGCGCTGTTGGTGCGGAATACCATACTGTCACTTTGTATTTCTCAATTGTCTTGTACCAATCGTCAGGAGAAAATCGGCCGCCGCGAATCACAGACGTCACACCATTCAACCAGGGTCCCCAAATGCCGTAGGAAGTCCCGGTCACCCAGCCTGGATCTGCTGTGCACCAGTAAATATCATCCTCCCGTAAATCGAGTACCCACTTGGCGGTCAGGTAGTGCTGAATCATTGCATTATGAACGTGCAATACTCCTTTTGGTTTGCCAGTTGACCCTGATGTATAGTGCAGCAGCATACCGTCTTCACGGTCCATCCATTCAATGGCCAGCTCAGCAGAGGCCTGCGCCATTTGGTCCCGATAGGACACTTCATTGTCAACAGGTTTGTCCGCATCACCAACGAGGATGATATGCTTCAGTTCAGGCAAGTCCTGCACAGGAACCCGCCCTTTCAGCTCTGGCGTGGTGACGATCGCAACCGCCCCCGAATCCTGCAAGCGGTCTTTTACCGCCGCTTCCATAAACGCTTCGAATAACGGGCCGACGATGGCTCCAATTTTAATAGCGCCAAGAAACGCCGCATAAAGTTCAGGACTGCGCGGCATGAAGATAAAGACCCGATCCCCTTTGGAAACGCCAAGTGAGCGCAATACGTTGCCAAAGCGGTTTGATTCATCCATCATTTCCCGAAAAGTATGCTGACTTTGCCGAGCAGCGTCAGAATAATAAAGTGCAATCTGTTCACCGCGGCCAGCATGCACATGACGGTCAATCGCCTCATAAGCGGCGTTAACACGGCCTGTTTGCGACCAGGAAAATTCGCGTTCTACGTCCTGCCACTTAAAATTCTGATAGGTTTCGTCATAAGAAACCAGGTTACTCGAAGTGGCTGTTACGCCAATAACCTCTTGATCAGCATCCCGACTAGCCATCGTAACTCCCCCAGTTTTAATTGAAATTAAAGCGCTTTCTGGTATACTAACACACTTGAAAATCTATCAACAAGCATTGGCTAAGGCTTCTTCCGAGAAGCCTTCCATTGCTCGTTTAATGATTGCAGTTTCTGAATCGCTTCTTTGACCGTGGCAGACTCTTCCGGGTGGCTCTGGTTCCAATGAGCGGCGAGCGGCGGCATAACAGAGCGAATGTGCATATAAAGCGCCCACTGCAGGAGGATTTCAATTCGCTCAGGTGTGGACTCACCTGTCATCATTTCCGCGAAAGACTTAATAAGCCCTTGCATATGCACCGGTACTTGATAAACAATTGGATCCTCTTTTGCATCGCTCACAGGCAAATCTCCTCCTGTACTGATCAACTGCTCTAAGTATATCATGTGAGCACGAATGCATATTCACTGGTATTTCGGAAAAACTTTGACAGAGTTTCTATCACTTGTGGAAGGTGGGAATCACTATGCCTGATGTCCATGTATTCGGTCTGCTGCAGACAGAACAGGAAGCGGAGAGTTTGGTGAGAGTGCTGCAAACGCTGCTGCCAAAAGAGCAGATTTCCTTGATTCATCGCGCGGAAGAACTGCATTTGACCGAACTGCTGCCCGAGCTGCACAGCGACCGCGACCCGCTGGACAGCAGGGTGATCGGCACCGGCATCGGAGCGGCACTTGGCCTGACGTTTGTGGGCACCAATCTGATGCTGGTGGGGGCGACCGCTGCGATTGCGGGTTTCGGACCGCTTGCCGCAGTTTTATACACTGGACTGTTTGGCGGTCTGCACGGGTCCCCTGGAGACGATTCGATCACTCCGCCGGATCTGGACCAGTACCTGGAGCAAGTGCAGCACGGGAAGCTGCTGGTTCATGCAGTTACCGATCCGGACCAGGCGGACCTCATTACGCAAGCTTTTCTCGAGTATCACTGTGATCTGGTGAAGCGTACCAGCCCCAGGTAATAGCCGCTGAAGAAGATTACGTTGCGCCCAATCCAAATGGGCAGCAGCGCGGAACCTGTCAGCAAGCAAATAATCGCGATAACCGCAAACAGCGCTGCCAGCACAAGGTGCAGCGTGCGTCTTGCTGCCATCTGCTCTTGCCCCAGCCATTTTCTTAGCAAAAACCTGCTTAATGCATATCCCACACCTAAACACAGGAAGAAATAAACCACTTCAAATAGTTGGAGCAGTAAAACTGAATTGCCGGAACCCATTGGTCGTACCTCCAAATCTGTTTGGCATGAGCCAGGAGTCGGTTAAAGCAGCTCTTTCAGCCCAGCCAGGAATGCCTGATTTTCATGGGGCAGTCCAATGGAAACGCGAATATACGTGTCCAAACCCGCAAAGCCTGTGCGGACGATAACTCCCTTTTTCAATAAACTTAAGTACAACTCTTTGGCATTTCTTGCCGTATCAAATAAGATAAAATTCGACTGGGAAGGCGTCACTTTCATCCCGAGTCGCTCGAGTTCTGCGGTCAGGATCTGTCTTTGCTCTGTATTAAGTTCAACTGATTTGCGTACATGCGCTTGATCTTCCAACGCGGCAACAGCAGCCACTTGCGCTAAATGATTGACATTAAATGGTTCGCGTGTGCGGTTGACATAATCAATCAAATCAGCCTGCGCTACGCAATAACCAACTCGCAGCGCGGCCAGAGCATACGCTTTGGAAAAGGTGCGCATGCACACGATGTTGTACCCTTCCCCAATTAATTCAATGGCAGATCGGTAATCAGGCGCTGTCACATATTCCAGGTATGCTTCATCCACCGCGACCACCACTTCCTTTGGCAGCTCCTTCACAAACGATCTGAGCTGTTCAAAAGGAATATAAGTACCAGTCGGATTATTAGGGGAACATACGAAAATAAGCTTCGTCTTCTTTGTAACTGCAGATAAGTACCTATCAAAATCATAAGTAAAATCAGCATTCAAAGGAATGGCCGTCAGCTCCGCATCCATGAGCCGTGCACCAAACTCATACTCAGCAAAAGACATCATCGGATAAATCACTCCGTCGCCTGGCTGCACAAGCGTCTCACAGAGCAGCTTGATAATCTCGTCTGATCCGTTGCCAATCAGCAGCGTATCAGGGGCAACATTCAAATGTTTGCTCAGCGTTTGTTTCAAGTCATATTGTGCTCCATCCGGATACCGATGCAATTCGGACAACGCTTCTATAATTCGCTGTCTAACCAGTTCAGAAGCACCTAACGGATTCTCATTGGACGCGATTTTAATGATCTCATCCAGTTGATACTCACGCCGCACTTCGCCAATTGGTTTACCAGGTGAATAAGGAACCATTCCAAACAAATTGGGACGCACTCTGTTAGCGATTTTTTCCAAGCTGAGACACTCTCCCGATCCAATAGGTAATTTGATAAAATAGACTTATGCTAAATCGTAGCACACACGCAGGGCGATTGACAATAAACCACCTACTTCGTTAAATGAGGCGACAATTTGATTACTCTACAGCGAATCCAGCAAGCGGCCGCGCATTTACAATCAATCATTCATTATACGCCGCTGGAGTATTCCCATACGTTTAGTCAGATCACTGGAACTAAACTCTACCTGAAACTTGAAAACCTGCAAAAAACGGGCTCTTTTAAAATCAGAGGAGCTTCTTATAAAATTTCAACTTTAACCGAAGCGCAGCGGAAAAAAGGGGTAATTGCTGCCTCCGCAGGAAACCACGCACAAGGGGTAGCCTTCGCATCACGATCCGTCCGCATTCCATGCACGATCGTCATGCCTGAAACTGCGCCGCTTGCCAAAATTGAAGCGACCACCGGGTATGGCGCTCAGGTGGTGCTCGCCGGATCGAATTATGATGAGGCCTATAAAAAAGCGTGCGAGATTCAGCTTGATACAGGTGCAACTTTCATCCATGCATTTGACGATCTGGATGTCATTGCGGGTCAGGCAACCATTGGGCTGGAAATTCTGCAGCAACTGCAAGACTGCGAAGCGGTCGTGATTCCCGTTGGCGGTGGGGGATTGATTGCCGGAGCAGCAGCAGCGATTAAATTGATGCGTCCAGAGGTAAGCGTAATCGGGGTGGAAGCGGCAGGAGCCGCCTGTATGCGAGCAGCGCTGTTAAACAACGCCCCGGTCCTGTTGGACAAAGCGGTGACAGTGGCTGACGGGATTCTTGTGCGAAAGGTCGGTGATCATCCATTTGCACTGACGAAGCAATACGTAGATCAAATCGTGACAGTGGAAGATGAAGCGATTACCAAAACAATGCTGATGCTGATCGAACGAAATAAATATGTTGTCGAAGGGGCTGGTGCCACCGGATTGGCCGCCTTGTTGTCTGGCCAAGTGGACTTAAAGGGGAAAAAGACAGTCGTCCTGCTCTCTGGCGGCAACGTGGATGTTCATCTTCTTTCACGCATCATGGAGCACGGTCTGGTGGAAGCTGGCCGCTATCTGCGTCTGGCCACCAAGTTATCCGATCAACCAGGGGAAATTTTGCAGGTGCTGGAGATTATTGCAAGCCAAAGGGCCAACGTAATCTCCATCCAACATCATCGGCACGGGGAATCTATTCTGCTCGGACAAGCAGAAGTCGAAATTGATCTGGAAACGCGCAATAAACAGCACACCGCTCAAATTCTGGAAAGTTTAGAAGCTGCAGGTTACCATTTCATCATTCGTTAGTGTCACTTCCGCTGTTTTCGTGCACCCTCTGCAGGCGCCCCTGGGCTGCTGACACCCGCAGACAAAACGAAGCTCATCGCCTGTTCCACAGGCACATCCAGCAAAGTAACACTTGCGCGCGGTACGATTAAAGTGGTCCCAGCCATTTGAAAGGACTGCGGCACATAAACGGCAAGGTGCTCTTCCGCTGCATCAGGCAGAAGAAATTCCACATGCTCACTTGTTACAAAGCCCAGTATACGCATCTCAGTGCCTGGAATTTGCAGGAGTGCAACTTTGCTAAAAGCTTTTTTCTCGCCTAACAGTGATTCAATCGTTTCCTTGATGATCGAATATAAGGACTTCACAAACGGGATACGCGAGAGAACGAGTTCCATCCATCCCAGCAGCAGACGCGAAAAATACGTGGAAGCAATCATTCCGATTCCAGTGATGAGAATTACTGTGATCAACAGACCCAGACCGGGAATGTAATCACCGAAGCGCATGCGAATGAAACGGCCTAACAAATTATCCATAAACTCAAAGGACTGGTAGACTACATAGCCTACCAAAACAATCGGTAAGATCGTAATAGTACCGTTTACGAAGTAAGTCACACACCGCCGCAGAAATCGTTTCCAAGACATTACGTTGGCACCTCCGGACTTTTGCTGTCATTTCTTTACCTTAAGGAACGAATACTTTTTCTTAGTTTACCCATCGTTGTAAATCTAGTAAACTAAGGATAAAGATTCCATTTCTTACGCATCAACCTTGTTTTTCTACGGAAGAGGTGTCCTTGTGGATTTTAAACTGCTTGCCGCAATGCTGCGATCATCCACTGCAACCACATTATTTTCTTCATTAGACGATACTGGCGTATCTAACTCCACATCCACTAACTCGTCCTTTGAGACGCTGCTTAGTGCACTGCTGGCAGACATTCAACCCGGCACTGCAGGCGGACCTGGCGTGAGTTCAACACCAAAGCAACCTTCCGCAACTTTGATGCCAAAACCGCTGGCTTCTTTATCATCCATACCAATGAACCCATCTGCGTATGCACCGATCATTCAGAACGCAGCGAGCAACTACGGTGTCGAACCTGCGTTAATCGAAGCGGTGATCCAGCAGGAATCCGGATTCAATCCAGCTGCCGTCTCTTCCGCCGGCGCCCAGGGCTTGATGCAGTTAATGCCAAGCACGGCTAACATGCTTGGCGTCACAGATCCATTCGATCCCAGCCAGAATATTAATGCAGGCGTGCAGCAGCTAAAAAATTTACTGGATCGCTATTCAGGCAATACTACACTTGCACTCGCCGCATACAACGCCGGCAGCGGAAATGTGGATCGATACGGTGGGGTGCCTCCGTTTCCAGAAACCCAACAATATGTACAGAATATCCAGGCCTTGGCATCCTCTTACAAAAAATAAAATCCGATTCCCAAAATGATATAAGCGCCAAGTGCCATCGCGCCTTCCAGCCAATTGGACTCTCCATCTGACGACAGGAAGGCAATTAGCAAAACTGACAGCGACATCGCTGCTATTTCTGGCCAAGAAAAAACCAAATGCAGCTGCCGATGAATTAAGGCACCCGCGAACACCAGGACTGGCGCGACGAACATCGCAATTTGCAGCGAACTGCCCACGGCGATCTCAAGCGCTATATCCATCCGATTTTTCCAGGCCATCAGCACCGCGCTGCTGTGTTCGGCTGCGTTTCCAATTATGGCTACGATAATCACCCCAATGAAGATGGTCGACCAATGCAGCTGTGCAGAAACGGTCTCAATCGTTCCAACCAGAATCTCTGACGCAAACGCAACTACCAGAGTGGCCGCCAAGAGTACGATCAGCGAACGGCGCATCCCCCATTCCGCTTCTTCCTCTTCCATATCATGCGTATAATTAAACACATTCCTGTGTGTAACAAGCGAAAAATACAGACCTAGAATATAGAGAATCAGCGATACGCCTGCAACGCCTAGCGAAATGCCAGTAGCAATGGAAGGCTTATTCATAGTAAAAATGGCGGGAATCACAAGTGCAATTACTACGCCTAACATCATCATGCTGGAATTGGTGGTTGCAGCTACTTTATTAAACTTTTGTATCGGATGTCTCGATCCGCCAACCAAGAAACTAAGACCCGCCACCAGAAGCAAGTTCCCTATAATGGATCCGGTAATCGATGCCTGCACAACGTCAAACAGCCCTTTTTCCAGCGCTAAAAAACCAATGATCAATTCTACCGCATTTCCAAAGGTGGCATTGAGCAAACCGCCCACGCGCGGACCGCTGTGAATGGAAATGCTTTCAGTAGCCCTTCCCATGACGCCTGCCAGCGGTATAATCGTTAAGCAGGATAAAGTGAAAAGCAATACCGGGGCAAAGTGCAGGATCTCTCCAATAATCAATAAAGGCAAAGCAATGACCAGCATTCCGGTCAACAGTTTCTGCATATCCCATGTCCCTCCCACTTTCACTTGCATCGCCTGAAAAACTGGACGCACTGCTAATCCATTCGATCATCATCCTTATTCCGATGAAGTTCTTCCAGTTGCTTCCTCACCACACGTGACAAAGCAGATTCCGGGATGTCCACTTCCAGGTCGCATCCAATCTGAATCTGACATGCCAAACGATCGCCCTCTGTTAATTGTTTGTCGCTAAGTTTGAAGCGTTCAATTCGCGTGGGGGGATTTACAGCGGAGCGTGGATTAATATGGATGCGGCAGGTTCCACAAGACCCTTGCCCGCCGCATTTATGCGGAATACCTGCCTTCGCTTGAATTCCGGCTGCAAGTACTGTCGTGCCCGCTTGCGCATGTGCAATTCTTCGATGGACACCCGCTCCTGTTTGTCTGAATACGATGCGAAAGCTCAACATGATACACCCCCGCATAAGTCCGATGTTTAGCTTCATCTCCTATCTTTGCCCGAAACACCGCACAAAAATTCTGCTGGCAAGCTGATAAAAAGAAACAGAAGTGCGGGAGGCCACTTCCGTTATCCGTTTTCAATGGGGACGTTTTCTTCCATGGTCTTTCGCACCAGCAATCGAGTGATTCGCAGCAGATCCATCTCTGAAATTTCGAATGTGTATCCTTCCTCATTGACTTCCTCGCCGACTTCAGGGATTGTGTCGAATTGGTTGTACACCCATCCACCGATCGTATCCACTTCTTCAGTATCAAGATTCAAATGAAGCAGGTCATTGACATCATCAATCAACATCCTGGCATCGATTGAAAACGCATCCGGCAGTTCCTCTATGAACGGTCGTTCTTCATCAAACTCATCCTGAATCTCACCCACAAGTTCCTCCAGGATGTCCTCAGTCGTTACAATCCCAGCTGTTCCGCCATACTCATCGATGACAACTGCAAGCTCCGACCTGTTTTTCTGCAGGATGCGCAGTACATC
>JAQBPP010000247.1 GCA_028287455.1 Bacilli bacterium
CAGAGAACACTTCTTTGTTAGTAACTTTATCCGTTTGCACATATAAAAAGACAACCGTTAAAGGTTGACCATAGGTTTCGCTTGTACAGAGTATGTTGTGCGATCTATATCCAAATCAGATCCGTTACTAGAACGATGCTTTTTCTGTGGAAAATCACCTAGTTCGTTTACTGAACGACTATGTGAATAGCTTCGAACAGTCAACCGTTTAATTTTCCTAAAGAAACGAATGTATGACTGACCAAACTAAAGATCCCAAAATCATTACAACTAGTATTATGGCATACAGCCGAGCCCACTTTCGAAATCTCATAGGATATTGATCCAATCGCTTTGGACGCTGATGCCCTGATATCGAATCAAAGTGTGATAATACGTCATTAAAAGGCTCACGATCTACCTTAGCAATCGAATTATTTGGTTGCGTCTCATACATATTTTTTCCAGTGGGATTTTTATTCACGCCTTGTACACCGCCCTAATTCATGTTTACCGCGCAAGTGGATTGCCGAATGTTTACTGTTCCAGGCAGTACAATTTCCTGGGGTTCCAAGTCCGGGTTTTTGATTTGCTGGAAAAGTAAATCCACTGCCATTCTACCGATCTGTTTGCCTGATTGCGTCACAGAGGTGAAAAAGTTCTGGTAACTATCAGGAAGATGTGTGTAAATATCATCAAAAACGACAACATTAAGGTCAGCAGGTATATTCAAGTTTAACTCACCAGCGATGTCAATCAACGCAGACAAAGAGCCCGGATCTGTCAGAAACACTGCAGATGGTCTGGACTCAGAGTTTAATAATGCCCTGATTAAGTCTGGAAACGAACGTCTGTCATTTGAGATAATCTGATAATTCCCTGGAACTGTGATGCCTTTTTCCATCAAAGCAAACTGATAACCTTTGATTCGATCAGAATAGGTCGTGTGACCTGCTGGAGATAGAATGGCAATATTACGATGTCCGAGTGACAAAAGATAGTTGACGAGCGTCATCGAACCCAACAAATTGTCCCCACGGACATAATGAGCAGAAAAGCCGTCAATTTTCTGGTCAACAAGCACGAGTGGCGTTCCACTTTGCTGAACAAAATGCAAATGATCTTTACTTAATTGGTTGCTGGTACTTAACATTATAATTCCTTCTACATCCCGGTTAAGCATCTGTGCCGATAATTTGTTTTCTTTTTCTTTCCCCGAGGAATTCCCCAGTAAAATCATATAGTCTTTGTCAAAAGCCATTTCTTCTGCGCCCGCGATAATATCCATTCCAAATGAATAGCTGGATATATTTTTTTGTAATGGCAAAACCAACCCAATCATCATGGTTCCTTCAACAGAACGCTTTAACTCATTGGCATTTATATTTAATGTTGCGAGGGCGTCCATCACTTTTTTTTGGGTTGAGGCTGACACCGATTGGCTGTTATTAATGACCCTGGAGATAGTGGCCTTTGAAAAACCGGCTAATGTTGCAACATCCTGCAGTCTTGACATAATGGCCTCCCTGCACAAGCAGTATTTCAAAAACGGTCTTGCCATGATCAAAAGTATACTTTATGATGAGTTTATAAGCAAATGAAACGTTTCTGTAACGTTGCGATTGTGCATCCTGAACAGGACTTTCAACCAATAGGAGGGATAACTTAATGCTCAATAAGAATACGTTTTCAGTGTTGGCCATGATCTCGGTTTTTAGTCTGGTCATTGGTTGTGGGAAAACAGCGAGTGTATCTTCAAATGACCAAACTGCCAATCAAACACCGGTTACTTTAACCCTTTTTGTATCGCAAGGCAGTAATGAAGTTCAAAGCGTGCAGAAAACGATCGACAGCATGCTCAAGACAAAGTACCCGAATATTACCATTAATTATCTGATCAAGGATAAAACACATGATTACCCTGACTTGATCAATGCTGGACAAATCCCGGATATTGTACTTGAATCGAGCAGCTATACCAACCAGAACATTATGAAATATGGGATGCAGTACGATTTGACCCCATTGATCCAAAAATATAAATTTGATTTAAATCGTTTGGATCAAAATCTATTACTGCAAATTGAGAATTCTGGTGATGGAAAACTATATGGATTACCTTTTACTGGAAGCAATATGATCTTGTTTTACAATAAAGATATATTCGATAAATTTGGAGTTTCCTATCCAAAGGACGGAATGACCTGGGATCAAGTGTACAATTTAGCCACACAGCTGACACGCGTTGATCAAGGTCAGCAGTACTCCGGTTTTCAAACTAACGCTGGTCTAAATACGAAGTACAACCAGTTATCTCTAAACTGGATGGATGCCAATGACCAGGCGACTGTAACAAGTGATCAATGGGTATCTTTGTTCTCAAACCTGAAGAGGTTTTTCGATATCCCAGGCAATCCTTATGGAAATTTAGATGATTTTCCAATTGGAAAAATGGCCAGGGCATTAAGCGTATCAGGAATTATGCCATCGTGGACGCAAAGAAATCCGCAGTTGAACTGGGACATTGTGTCGGCACCTGCATTCCCGCAGGCACCACGAGTCGGGTTCCAGCCGATCGAATACTCGTTTTTTATCACTCAGGCGTCCAAATACAAGGATGAAGATTTTAAAGTGATTTCCTATCTGCTGTCAGATGAAGTGCAATCCGCATTAAGCAAGCAAGGTATTATTTCACCACTAACAAGTAAATCAATTCAACAAGTTTACGCTCAGGACATTCCTCAAGAGAAAGGCAAGAATGTGGGATCGATCTATTATAACAGCTTTCCAACTCCTCCAAAGGTCGACAGCTTGACCTATGTAGTTAATCCGGTTGCCACTGCATTTACTGATATGCTGTCGAAAAACCTGGATGTGATCAGTACTCTTAGTCAATTGGCTGATACAATTAACAAACAAGTTACTACTGCAAAACAGCAGAATAAATAAGCGAACAGGTTGGAGGAATTCGGAGTGGACTGTCGGAACACATTGAAATTAAAATACCCCTCCTCTTGGTGGGGGGCTAAATGGCGGGAAGCTTTGCCAGCGGGCAACGGAGAAATGGGAGCAGCTGTTTATGGAGGGGTTTATGAAGAGACTGTGCTGCTCACTCATGAGGATCTTTGGTGGAAAGGACTTACTCCAGAAATGCCGGATGTCTCGGATAAGCTGCCGGAAGTCCGTGAACTTATTATGCAGGGGAGTCCAAAGGAAGCTGAGCGCATTCTGGCAGACACTTTCGGGGAACGCGGCTATCAGCCTAAAATAGCAAAACCACTTCCACTCGGTGATTTAAAGGTGATCATGCCTGGCAAGAACGCTTTCAAAAACTACAGTCGAATGTTAAATATGGAAACTGGAGAAATATCGGTCAGTTGGCTGGACGGGCAGACACACTTTGAACGCAAACTATTTGTTTCCCGGACAGATGATTTGATAGTTTATTCGATCCAATCAGAAGGATGCGACCTCATCAATGCCCGCGTGCAATTGGATCTGCATGATCGTTCTGATTCACGTCAGCCTAACCGGCTTACTTTGTCAGATTTGCCAGACCACGTGGAATGCCGAGCTGAGGGGGATTATCTGCTCTATTCGGCCAGAAATGAGGATGGTACAGATTTTGGTGCGGTGGGCCGGATCGTTTATGAAGGTGGCAGCCTGGTTGCTGATCAGGGAATGGCTTCTTTTACTGGATGTAAACAAGTACTAATATGCCTGAAACTATTCGTCAAAGGAAATCGCGAACAAGAATGGCATCGACTTCGGGAAGAGTTGTCCCAAGTGACGATGGATTACGCTGTGCTCCTAAAATCACATGCGGCTGAACACGGGAAACTGTTTAACGCCATGCAATTAGACTTGAATGCACAAGGACATGAACGTTCAAACGAGGAACTTCTGCTCGAAGCCTACCAGGGAGAGGCGCCAACCGCGCTTGTGGAGAAAATGTGGTCGTACGGCAGATATCTGTTGATCTCGAGTTCACGGGAAGGGGGCCGTCCATGTCCGCTGCACGGATTGTGGTGCGGAGAATTTGAAGGAATGTGGGCTTTTAACATGACTAACGTGAATTTGCAAATGATCTACTGGCAGGCCTTATCTGGAAATATGCCTGAGCTGTTGCTGACGGTGTTCGATTACTTCGAAAGCATGATGGAGGACTTTCGCGTCAATGCCAAACAGATTTATGGATGTCGAGGAATATATGTGCCGGCACCGACTGTCCCGGGATCAGGACTATTAAAAATTCTTGCGCCGCATATCATTCATTGGACAGGTGGAGCGGGTTGGGTAGCTCAGCACTTTTATGATTACTATAAATACACGGGTGACTTGGAATTCCTTCGAAAGCGTGCTTTACCTTTTATGCGTGAAGCCGCGTTATTTTACGAAGATTTCTTTTTCCAAGGCGAAGATGGTTACTTAATCAGCTGTCCGTCAAACTCGCCGGAAAACACGCCTGGCAATTATAAATACGGAGCGGGACCAGGCGCGGGAAAAGACATGGGAACTACAGCTAATGCGACGATGGATTTTGCGATTGCAAAAGAGGTCTTACTCCATTTAATTGATGGATCGCACATTGCGAATCAATACACAGATGACATTGAAAAGTGGCAAGCGATGCTGAAACGAATTCCTCCTTATCAAATCAACGAAGATGGGGCTGTCAGAGAATGGATGCATCCTCAATTTCAGGAAAATTACCATCATCGCCATATGTCGCATACTTACCCTGTTTTTCCTGGAGATGAAATCACCCGTGAAGACAATCCAGTGTTGTTTGAGGCGTTTGTGACGGCAGCCAAGAAGCGTTTAGTGATTGGACTGAAGGAACAAACCAGTTGG
This sequence comes from Bacilli bacterium, assembly GCA_028287455.1. Lineage (GTDB taxonomy): Bacteria > Bacillota > Bacilli > Tumebacillales > JAQBPP01 > JAQBPP01. The sequence goes on from JAQBPP010000247.1 coordinate 4,834, forward strand.
TCTCTCGCATATATGTCGAACCTATATGCCCGAAATGGCGAAGGAGACTTGGCATTAGAATGCTTGGATATTATTAGCAGATCTTGTTTGATCAACAATTTTTATACATTTCATAATGATTGGCGGAATATGGGAATTGGCGTGGATATGAGTTGGGCGCCTTTTCAAATTGATGCAAATATGG
>JAQBPP010000253.1 GCA_028287455.1 Bacilli bacterium
TTGTCTCTCGAGCATGGGGCGGCTGTTTTAATTTCCGGTGGATTTGATACGACTGAGGAAGTCAGAAATCTTGCCGATCGGCTGGAGCTGCCGTTGCTTTCGTCTTCCTATGATACGTTTACCATTGCGAGTTTGATTAACCGCGCCATTTATGACCGCTTGATCAAAAAAGAAATTCTGCTGATCGAAGACGTTGTGCCGGAAGGGCATACGCCAGTTTATTTACGTGCAGGAAATCGCGTGCAGGACTGGCTTGTGCAGGTGGATCAGACTGGGCACACCCGTTTCCCGGTGGTTGACGACCAGGAGCGTGTGTTAGGGATGGTCACTGCCAAAGACGTATCCGGCCAGCCGCAGGATGTACTTATTGAACGGGTGATGACCAAAAACCCGATTACTGTGACACCGAAAAGCTCAGTGGCTTCTGCCGCCCATACCATGGTGTGGGAAGGCATCGAACTGCTTCCGGTCGTCAATCGCTCGAAATTACAGGGCGTGATTTCTCGTCAGGACGTGATCCGTGCGCTGCAGTTTCATCAAATGCAGCCACAAATGGGAGATCGCATCCACGATAAAATTTTGTCAGGATTCAAAGAGGAACGGTTAACTGACAAAAGCTTGCAGTTAGTTGGCCAAGTGACTCCTCAGATGTCGGGTTCATTGGGCGGCATTTCCACAGGAGTAGTGATGACGCTGATTTCCGAAGCGGCGTCACAGGTCATTCGCAGGACGCGCAACGCAAACATGGTGGTTGAAAATATGACGGTGTATTTTTTGAAGCCGATTCAGATCGATAGCGTGCTTACTGTAAGAGCCACTTTGATTGATACAGGCAGGCGTTTTGGCAAAGCGGATGTCGAATTGTTTGCTGGCAGCGAACTGATGGGCAAAGCGCTGTTTACAGGCGGTGTTTTGCAAAAATGACCGCTATTCATCAACCCGCCTACCTGCGAATCCGCTCCGAATACAGCTTGCTGCAATCCACTTTAAAAATGGACGAATTGGTTAGGCGCGCCAAACAACGCGGTGCCGACGTGCTGGCATTGACCGACGTAGGCAACCTGCATGGAGTTGTCGCTTTTTACAAAGCCTGCCGAAACCACCACGTGCACCCGATTATTGGAGTGGAACTGCAGTTGGTGAACTTTGGCGGAAGCAGCAGCGATTCGCGCGTGCCCGCGTATCCGGTGATCCTGCTGGCAGAATCTCAGCAAGGGTATCGGAATCTGCTGCAGCTGGTCACCAAGGCTAATTTGGAAGGAGCATCTGCCGGCGCGGCCCGTATAGAATGGCAGTGGCTCACCGGGTGTGCGGGCATCCTGGCGTTAACTGCGTGGGAGGAAGGCTATCTGGCTGCCGCATTGACCAGCGGCAGCGAGGATCTGGCGCGCGAATATCTTCTGCGTTTGCAGAACGCATTCGGGCCCGAAAACGTGTTTGTGGAGGTGCAGGAGCGCGGCAGGCTCCAGGATCGGGCACTCAACCAGCAGTTGGTTGCACTCGCCAGGCAGTCGGGCGCAAAGCTGGTCGCCACCCAAACGATCTCCTGCCTGTCGCCTGACGATTATGACGCCCTGTTGACCTTGGAGGCGATTCGCCTTGGTTCAAGTCTCGAAGAAGTTCGTCCGGCACGTGTGAATTATGTTGGCACTGAGATGCCTGTGTGGGACGAGTGGATCGGGAAGTTCCGCTATCTGCCGGAAGCGATCGCCTCCCTTGATGAAATCGCTGGCCGCTGCAAGGTCGAAATCAGCTTAGGTGAAACTCATCTGCCGGTGTTTCCTTATCCGGAATCGTTTGCCTCAGCAGACGATTACTTGCGTCACCTGGTGCAACGCGCTGCGTGCGAGCGATATCCGCATGCAGATCCAGCAAGTGAACATCAACAGGAAATTCTGCGCAGGATGGATGACGAACTCCGCATCATTTCGCAGCTGGGATTTGCCAGCTACTTTTTGATTGTGTGGGATTTCATGTCATTTGCGCACGAGAATGGAATTACAACAGGGCCAGGCCGTGGATCTGCGGCTGGCAGTTTAGTCGCGTATCTTCTGCGGATCACCGATGTGGATCCGCTCAAGTATGGGCTGCTGATGGAACGTTTTTTAAATCCGGAGCGGGTTTCCTGGCCGGATATTGATATTGACTTCGAATATGAACGCCGTACAGAAGTCATCACTTATGTCACGAATCGGTACGGCAAGGACCGGGTAGCACAGATTACGACGTTTGGGACACTGGCGGCGCGCGCGGCGATCCGGGATGTCGGGCGGGTGCTGGGGAAATCTCAAGCGGACATTGACCGATTGGCCAAAGCAATTCCAGCTCACCTAGGCATTACGCTGGAGCAGGCCATGACAGGTCAGTCCGGACTCAAAGAATGGGTTAGTGCAGATGCGAAGCTTTTGGAGTGGTATACCCTGGCAGGGCGCATTGAGGGTCTGCCTCGTCATACCTCCATACACGCGGCTGGAGTTGTGATCTCGGCCAATCCTTTAACCGAATATACAGCTTTGCAGTTAGGGCCTGACGAGGCACCGGTAACGCAGCTTGCGATGGAGGACGTAGAAGCAGTGGGTCTGCTGAAAATGGACTTCCTTGGGCTGCGTACACTGACACTCATCGACCGGGCCCTGCTCTGCATCGAGCAGCGGCACGGGACGCGAATTAACTGGGATACAGATATGGAGGACCCGTTAACCTATCGTCTCCTTGCGCGAGGGTTAACAGATGGCTGCTTCCAACTCGAGTCGAGCGGTGTAAAACTGGTGCTGCGAGAGCTGAAGCCTACTGCATTTGAAGACATAATCGCCGTCATTTCGCTGTACCGCCCGGGACCGATGGAGAATATCCCGCACTTTATTAAAGCCAAACATGGTCAAATTCCGATCGTTTATCCGCACCCTAGTCTGGCGCCCATTTTAAAGGATACCTACGGAGTTATTGTCTATCAGGAGCAAATTATGCAAATTGCTTCGTTTATGGCCGGTTTTTCACTAGGCCAAGCCGATGTGCTCCGCAGGGCGGTTGGCAAGAAGAAACGGGAAATCCTCGACGAGCAGCGCGCTTTGTTCGTCCAAGGCAGCGCGAGGAACGGCTACGACAGCCGGGTGGCAGATGATGTCTACGATTTGATCGTTCGCTTCGCCGATTATGGTTTTAACCGCTCTCATGCAGCCGCATATGGAGTTCTGGCTTACCGCACCGCCTATTTAAAAGCCCATTACCCGGCTGAATTTATGGCGTCCCTAATGTCCTTGTGGATGGGCAACCCCGGTAAACTCTCTCAGTATGCTGAGGAAGCGAGACGTTTAGGTCTGCAGATTGCGCCGCCTGATGTGAACGCAAGCGGTGGGGATTTTTCAGCAGTGAACGATCCTGACGGCCATCCTTCGCCTTCGATCCGGTTTGGGTTGTCTGCTGTGCGCCATATGGGAACAGCGGCAGTACAGGCCCTCCTGCTTGAACGGGAAAAATCAGGACCATTCAGCGATTTTTTCGACTTGTGTAAACGGATAGACACTCGGGTGGTCAACCGGCGCACCATTGAATCATTGATTCGGGCTGGTGCTTTTGATCGTATGGGTCAAACCAGGCGTGCGCTCTTGGCGGGTCTAGACGAAGTGCTGCAGAGTGCAGCCGTAAAGCGTGAGAGCCGCAATCAACTGTCTTTGTTTGAGATGTCCACTGAAGTTGAACAAGAACAGGAAGTCATTTTGCCGCTGGATGAATTTCCTGCTGCTGAACTTCTGGAACTGGAAAAAGAGACGCTGGGTGTCTATGTAACAGGGCACCCGCTTGATGCATATCGCACGGCATTTATGGAGTACGGCTGTCAGCCGCTTGGCGAGATTCCCTTGGCGCTTGACAAAGGTCAAGCAAATTATGGCGGACGTGTCGCCCGCATCAAGCAGGTGCAAACCAAAAAAGGTCAGGCGATGTGCTTCGCTGAACTAGAAGACTTTACTGGCACCGCAGAGTGTATCCTGTTTCCGGAGACCTGGTCGCGCGTCAGGCAATGGCTGGCTAAAGACGTCATTGTGCTGATCAAGGCCTCAGTCAAAGGCAGCGGGGACGAAGCGAAGCTAATCGTCGAAACGGCTGAACCTGCTTCGGCGGAAAATGCTCAATCGGTGGAGCTAAATAGGCCGACAGAACTGACCGATCAAGTGAACCCAACCATTCTTGCGCAAAAAGTAACGCATGTATATCTGCGCATCGATCCCGCCCGTCACGGTCCGGCAGCGCTTACAGCAGTCAAAGAGCAGCTTGCGATGTACCCAGGGGAAGCTGTGGTTCGACTTGTGT
>JAQBPP010000189.1 GCA_028287455.1 Bacilli bacterium
CCTTCTTGTTCAGATGCTGCGAATATGTAGTCCGAACTATACGTGACACCGTTTCCTACTATCACGCCATAAATGCTCGCTGCAACAGTATTGCTGGTAGTATCGATCACGATCAAGCTGTTGTTGCCTTTTTGTGCCAGGTACACTTTGTTATTTTTGGGATCTGCTGTTACCACATCACCTGATCCCGGTTTACCAGGCAAAACGATTGTTTTGTCCATGACCACCTGTGCATTCACTGCGGCAGAGGCCACTGCAGGACTCAGGACCATCCCGAGCGAACAGATCGCTAATGAAGTCTTCAAAAACTTGTTACTCCCCATGATCTTTTTAAACAAATCAATCACCCCACTGTTTGATTTATGAGGAATTTGCCGATAATTGCAAATACCTATACCATTTATTTCTCTTGCGTCAAAAGTTTTTCCTTCGATATTTGGACACAGAATTAATCTATTAAAGAATGCTGCACTATATTATAATATTTTTTTATACTGGAAAATGGAGGCTTACCATGAAAACGCGATCACAAAAACGAACCAGAAAACTAAAAAAAGGTCGTGTTCTGCTGGCAGCCATTGTCTTGTTCGTGCTGGCTTTTATTGCAATGATCGGTCCGAAAAATATTACGAGTTTTATTATGAATCCCAAAAGCGCCCCTAAACTCGTACAGTCCAATCTTGGACAAGCGATCTCAGGGAATACGGGACCGATTAATGTGCTATTGATCGGTAACAACGCCAGAGACGCCACCTCTGCGTTATCGCTGGGAACAGCCGCTGGACAAGCTGATATTCTAATCGTAGCTCACATTGATCCAGGGACTCATCAAGTGTCTTTCATTTCAATTCCGCGTGATACGCTGATCGCAATGCCGGATTGGCAAGAACCCATTCCCAAAATCAAATCCACATTTGAATTAGGCCTGCAACAAGGTGCAGATCAAGGCCCTCAGTTGGCCATGCAATATGTATCCAAACTGACAGGTTTGGATATCCATTACTACGTCGCTAGTTATTTTCAAGGATTTGCCGATGCCGTCGATGCGGTCGGCGGCATCCAGGTCAATATTCAAGAACGGCTCTATGATCCGGACCATAGCGGTGCAGATTTGCAACCGGGCTTGCAAACCTTAAATGGGCAGCAAACACTTGCTTATATTCGGATTCGTCAAAACGCAGCAGGAAACAATTATCGTACTGATGATTTTCAGCGGCAAAATGCCGAAATCGAAGTGTTAGACATTTTGAAGCAAAAACTGTTGTCATCCGGCAGCTCCCTGGGGGAACTTGGCAAACTGCAAGCCGCTTGGCAAAAGGATGTCGCCACTAACATCCCGTCGTCGATGCTGCTCGGGTTAGGTTTAGAAGTTTCGGGTTCACATCTTGATCAAATCATGCTTGGTTCTGTCAACGACTCGATGGATATCGTGGATGCTCCTGTGCCAGGAGTGAATAAAGAAGGGTATTTATCTGGGGCCTACTACGATGTGCTGGATCCGAAAGAAATTCAGCAAAAACTGCAAGCTTTTGGTTCCACTCATGCGTCGACCGGGTTGCCGCCGCTGCCCGATCCGAACTCTGTAGTAGTGAACTTATACGGATCACAAACCACTGCTGATCAATTGCAAAAGGCGGGATTTAACGTTCACTTGCTTGGCAATGATCCGGGAAACGGTCAGGTCGAAGTTTTTTATCCTCAAGGTAAATTAATGGCTGCTTGCGCTGTTGCAAGAGTGTTAGGTACCGCGAATGAATTAATCGAACCCGCTCGTTCAGCCAGTGTAGTTACTGTATACTTCCCTTCTTCTTAATAGGAAAACTGGCTGGGGATCACACCAAAATGAGTTTTAAACAATTTGACAAAGTACCCCTTATTTTCATATCCCAACTGCTGGGCGATCGCTTCGATTGTTTTATTGGGATCGGACAGCAGTTCCTTCGCTTTCTCCATTTTCATGCGTGTCACATATTCAATGAAATTCTCACCTGTTTCCTTTTTAAACAGACGACTAAAGTAGCTGGAGTTCAGATGCAAATAAGCTGCGACTTCCTCTAAACTGATTTTCCGATCCAAATGTAATTGAACATATTTCCGGGCATCAATGATCTCAATTTTTTTGCTCTGTCTGGCAATCTGATCCATCTGAATGACTGCCTTCTCCAAAAATTGAATCATCCATTCCTTCAATTCGCTTACATTAACCAGTTCATCCAGTTGACGCTGCACCTTTTCAATCATATATTGCTGATTGAACTTCAATTTCATTTGAATATCCAGGACCAGCTTCAAGACGAAATGTTTCACACTGGAGGGATGGAATCTAACCTCACTAATGAAATCGATATATTGACTGACCATCGGCTCAATTTCTGTGTTTCCTTCGATAATCAGTCGATTGAAATGATCTGCATACTCAGAATAATAGCGAAAAATATCGTCGTCATTAAATTCCCTTTTTCGATGACCCTCTTTAAAAATTTCGGGACTGGTTTCATAAAAAATTTGATCCACTTGCTGTAAAAGATCTCGGATCTTCGATTTGACCTCCGTAGGACTCGATTTCATTTCTCCAATTATAACGGACATCTGTAGATGCAGGTACTTCTCAAAGGCATGCTGCAGCGATCTGGAGGTTTGAACCGCCACATCATAGGAGCTAATTTTCAAACTGCTTGGGCAGGCAAACAGCATGACGTATCTGTTGGCTGAATAATTGAAATACAACACATCTGCTCTGTCCTGGAGCAATTCCTCAGCAACATTGTCAATTGTAAAAAGAAGAATCTCTTCATTGTCAAAACGGCTGATCGACTCCTCAAATCTGTGCAAATAATAAATCACCGGAATATAATTTCCTGATGCGGTATCAAGTCCGTATTCGCCCATTGTTCTGATCCAGTCCCGATCATCCAACGTGGGATTGGACAGCAGATCATGAAGCCACTTGTCTTTCATGACAGATTGGTTGACTTTGGCCAAATAATTCATTCGTTCATATTTTTCTTTCAACTGAGACTGATCATCCAGTTTTAGGCGAATCTTCCCTAACAAGTCCATGAAACCTTCCCGACTTAACGTTTCCTTCAAAATATAATCGTATACGCCTAATTGCACGGCCTGTTGGGCATATTGGAAATCATCATGACAAGACAAGATGACACAACTGACTTGACTATTTAGTTGATTGATTCTCTGAATGAACTCGATGCCTGTCATTCCCGGCAACCCGATATCCGTTACCAACAAGTCAGGAACTTCCTCTTTTACTTTTTCCAGTGCGTCAACCGCGTTCGTATAGGCTCCGATCATTGTAAAACCTGCTGGCTCCCAAGGAATCATTTGCCGCAAAAATTCCAACACCATGTAATCATCATCAATTAGCATCACTTTGTACATCGTTGATTGTGACCTCCCGCGGGGAATTTGGAAAATGGAGCGTAATTTTGGTACCGACCCCAGGTGTACTTTGCACATCCATTGAAAAGGAATCGCCATAAATGATTTTTAAACGCTCATTTACATTTTTCAAACCGATCCCAGACATCGTC
>JAQBPP010000191.1 GCA_028287455.1 Bacilli bacterium
AGCTGCCTGGAGCAGCTTTATGCGGACTGGGAGACGCTTTTGGAACAGGCAGAGTGAGACAGTTTACAGCAGAATTCCTGTATTAGCACAGAAATCCACAAACTTATCCACAGCTTTGTGCACAGAAGGTAATTTCTGGGGATAACTTTAGATTAAGCAGGCAGTCATCCAATCCACCAAAGACAAATTGGCTGCTGCATTGAGATCTAACTTGGCAAATTTCTTCGTTTCCCAAAGGGGATAAGCGGCAGCCGCAATCATTGCGGCGTTATCGGTACAGAGCGACAAAGGTGGAAAAGAAACCTGAAAACTGTTCTGCTCTGCGGCCTGCTGCAGCTGGGTGCGCAGTCCTTGATTCGCCGCTACCCCGCCAGCCACCACTACGCGTGGAATTCCTGTCTGCTCCACCGCCCAGATCGTTTTCTGCACAAGCACGTCAAGCACCGCTGCCTGAAAGCTCGCGGCCACGTCTGGCACCCGGATGTCTTCCCCTTTCTGGCGCTGATGATGCAGGGCGTTAATGACTGCCGACTTCAAACCGGAAAACGAAAAATCCAAATTTCCGCGCTCGATCCAGGCGCGCGGAAACGAATAAGCCTCTGGGTTGCCTTGTTCGGCCAGTCGATCAATAACAGGGCCACCAGGATAACCAATGCCAATCGACCGGGCCACTTTGTCAAAAGCTTCCCCAACCGCATCATCGCGTGTGCGCCCTAAAAACGTATACTGCATCAGCGATTCGACGCGCACCAGCTCGGTATGCCCGCCTGAAACAACCAGTGCCAGAAACGGCGTGGAGAACCGCTGCTCCGTAAGAAAATTAGCCGCAATATGACCGGCAATATGCTGTACGCCAATCAGCGGAATCGATTTTGCAAACGCAATGCATTTGGCAGCCGCCACGCCAACCAGCAAAGCCCCCACCAATCCCGGACCATATGTCACCGCGACGGCATCGACGTCTGCCAGCGTAATTGCCGAAGCAGTCAATGACTCCTCGATGACTGGAAGCACATTCTGCACGTGCCGTCTTGCGGCGACCTCGGGAACCACGCCGCCAAATTGCCGGTGGATGTCTATTTGGGATGAAATGATATTCGACAGTACTTCAGTACCGTCTTTGACTACAGCGGCAGATGTTTCGTCACAGCTCGTTTCAATGCCTAGAATCAACGTGCTCATGCCTATGCCCGCCAATCTCTCAGATGTGATAAGCGCGCCCACATAATAATGGCGTCCTCCTGGTTATCTGTATAATAGCCTTTTCGCATCCCGTTTTTGACAAAGCCCATTCGCAAATAAAGCGATTGGGCAACCAGATTCGACACCCTCACTTCGAGCGTCATATGCATAGCCCCGTGCGCGATGGCTTCTGCCATTAAGCGTTCCATTAATTTTCCACCCAACCCACGCCCGCGATAGTCAGGATGCAGCGCTATATTGGTGACATGCGCTTCATCGAGAATGATCCACATGCCGCCGTAACCGGCGACTTCCTCTCCCACGACGATCACCAGATACTTGGCGAAGTGGTTGTGCAATTCGCCTTCAAATGCGTTTCTCGACCACGGCGCAGTGAAGGATAAATGTTCGATGTCCAGTATGCGGTCGATGTCTGAAGCTTGCATTTTGCGAAAATACGGATCCAGTTGTTTGTTCATCAATCTGATTCCCTTGCCTCAAGATTCTTGGTTAATTTGGCCTCGGCCTCGGCTTGCTGCAGGTATTCCGGTTCAAACTGATAAGGATCCTCTGTCAACCCCTGCTTGATTTGCTCGCTGCCCACCTGCAGCAAATGCAGTGCGCGGGCAAATCCGGTGGATAAAGAGGACGCGAACCGCGCGCGCTCCCCGATGCTGTCCTGAATAGTCTCCCGATGCAGCTGCGCCCCGTTCCCAACAAAGACCAACTTCCTGTCGAGCAGATTCTCTTCAGATAAAAAAATGTCCAACGGCCAGATCGCTTCTTTAATCATCGGCTGATGGCCGATAGGAGAAGCTTGCTGCCAGGTGTCGACAGCGCATCCGTACACCTGCCGCCTTCTAGCGTCAATCAGCGGGCAAGTGATAAAGCCTGGCCATGCCGCGGTGTAAGCCATGGCAAGCAAGCTGGAAACGCCAGTCAGCGGAATTTTCAGCGCCCACGCCAGCGTCTTCGCTGCCGTAACTCCGATGCGCACCCCGGTATAAGACCCAGGCCCTTTGCCCACAATGATGCCCGTTAAATCCGCAGGGGAAATTTCCAGCTGCGCCAGGAAGGATTCGATCAGCGGCATGAGCTTATTGGAATGATTCCGGTCCACGAACGTAGAAGCTTCTCCCAAACACGATTGGTCGTCGCCAATCGCCACAGACAATGCATAGTTTGACGTATCGATTGCTAGATAAGGCATCGTGTCTCCCATTCCTTCACGAGACGTTCAGACCGGGTACCAGTGCCATAGGCAAGCAGTTCTCGCCCGCAGCTAGCGCCGGATCCTGCGCCTGCCGACAGCCGGATAAACAAAACGTCTGCTGGCAGGAGGGGCAAAACCAGCTCCGCCCACTCAACGATACAGAGTCCGTCTCCATAAAAATAGTCTTCAAACCCCAGATCTTCTTCAATTGCACGGTTGCCGAGTCGATATACATCCATATGGTACACAGGCAATCTGCCGTCATATTCCCGGATCAGTGCAAAAGTTGGCGAGGAAACAGGTTCTGTCACTTGCACACCTTGCGCAATCGCTTGGGCCAGCGTGGTTTTGCCGGCACCCAGATCGCCAGTTAAGGCGAATACGTCCCCCGGCTGGGCCAACTCTCCCAAAATTCGCCCGATGCGCATCGTTTCCTCCAACTGATCGATCCAAACAGCCACTCGTTTCCTCATTGACTTGGGTCAACTCCCGAAATGATTATAACCGCGCGGCAGCAGCAGTTCCCGCTGACCCTCTGAAACCAGGAGCACCTGTGCCCCCCCAGCCGCTGCGACGCTGCCAATCAGGTGCAAGGATAGACCCTGACTGACAAATGCCTCCGCAGCAGCCGGCCACAACTTAGCATCAAGACATCCGATCAGCTGGTAGTCTTCTCCGCCGTACAATGCCCATTCCAACGCGTCCAAACCGCTTGCTGCAGCGTATCGTCTCACTTCCGGCGCAATCGGAATCGCTCTTGCAGTTAATTCAATCGTGACGCAGCTTGCGTAGGCAATTTCGTTCGCTTCACTCGCCACGCCATCTGAGACATCGTTTAGCGCATGGCAGCCGCCGCATAGCATCAGCCAAGAACCTGCCGCCACTTGCGGTTGCGGCCGGCGGTGAAACTGGTGCAGTACAACCTCATCGTAAGAATGCTTACCCTGCGTAATGGGTGTTGTTGTAAGGCTGTGCAGCCCTGCCGCAGAACCACCAACGGGACCTGATAAAAAAACGCAATCGCCAGGTTTCGCCCCGCTGCGCAGCAGACTGCGGCCCGCTGGCACTTCGCCTGTAAGCGTCACCGACAGCACCAGTTTGTCTGCCGTTTTCACCGTATCTCCGCCAACCACATCCACCTGATAGACCCTGGCGATATCCGCAATGCCTTCATAGATCGCTTCCAGCTCATGCACTTCCAAAGCGCGAGGGACAGCCACAGATACCAGCGCCTGCCTGGGCACTGCTCCCATCGCGGCAATATCGGAAATAGAGGCGGCGAGTGACTTCCAGCCCACATCCTGGAAGGACATCGTTTGTTTTGCGAAATGCACATCTTGTACCAACATATCCGTAGAGAGGACCAGATCATGATCAGGGGTCGGACGAAACACTGCGGCGTCATCACCGACTCCGACTAGGGTACGTTTAGAAACAGGTGGCAATTTGCTGACTAATTTATCAATTAAGCCGAACTCACCCAACTCGTTAATCTTCATGGATAACCCTTCCATTGTGACTTAGTTTTACTATACCATAACTGCCGCACTCACCAAAAAACGCTCCTGAATTTTCCTGCCACTGTAGGCCATTCGGTGGTACCGCATCTGAGGCAGAAGATTTATAATACCCTTTAGAACACAGCGCTTCTCGGAACTGCGTAACGTAATGAACGAGTTAGTCGTCTGATAAGGAGGAGGGACTTGGTTTGTCGGAGAGGAGCGATTCAGAGTCTATGATCCGGGTCGAGAGAATTTACCAAGTCGCGTCCGACCTGCAGTCTGGCCAAGATACCAGCGAACTGCTCAATGAACTGATTCGGGCCTACAGCACTGATCTATTTAATCTTGCATTTTCCTATGTTCATGATGCTCAGCAGGCCGAAGACCTGACGCAGGAAACTTTCATCCGGGCGTACCGAAATCTTGACCGGTTTCATGGTCGCAGCAGCTACAAAACCTGGTTGTACAGCATTGCGGCCAACTGCTGCAGAGACTATCTGCGCGCGCAAAAGGTCAGGCGTCTTTTCCTGCTGTCAAAATCACAAGAACCGCTGGAGACCGCTGTCTCAGCAGAATCCCAGGCACTTGCCCAGGTAGAAGGCGACGCGATTTGGTCAGTGGTGATGAAACTGCCTTTGCCCTATCGCGAAATTATAATTCTGCATTATAAAGAGGATTTAACTTTAACCCAAATCTCCGAGATACTCAGTGTATCTGAACAGACTTTGCGCACACGCGTCTTTCGCGCAAGGGAAAAGCTCAAGAAACTGATGCAACAGGAGGGAACCGAATGGATATCTGGGAAAAGAACTTAAAAGAACATTTGCAAAAGTTGCCCAAACTCACCTCACCTTCTTTAGAAGCGAAACTCGTGTCCCGGATTGCTCAGGAAAAAACAGCTTACACGCGTCACAAGCGCATTCAGCGATTTAGTGCAGTCATGGCCAGCCTATGCGTAGTGCTGGCCCTAGGAATTTCTGTCCCTTATTGGTGGCTGCATCGAACACCAATCACACAAGGGGGAGCCGGTCAACCGACTGCACAATCTACTGCCTCTAATCGACAGTCTTCCCTGGCGAGCAATGTGGATTGGGTTGACTCTAACCTCAACGTTGTTTCCAGTCAAATACAACAAGTAGGTCAAGATTCGACCCGACCTATTTCAGCTGTCAATCCGATGGCCACAGTGCACGTGCAGGCAGTACTGAAAAATATTTCCCGGGATCAGCTACTATGGAATCAGAACGTGCAAGGCGTGCTGTTTTTCTTCAAGGACGGTCAACAAGCGGCCTCCTATTTCGTTGACGGTCCCAAAGACCCTGTCCAGCCAGGCAAAACAGTTGACTGGTCCTATGACCCGTCGCCCGACTCCTGGCCCAATACACTCGATAATGTGCAGATGGATCGTGTCCAGACGAAGCTTGCTTTTATCACCCGCACCAATTGGGTGCCGTATTCTGCAGGGCAGAACACGCAGCCCTCGGCCAGCACATTGACCGCGGAAATTCCAGGGCTTGGCTGGCGGATTGGTGCATCGCCTCTGGTGGTCTCAGGTGGAGCACTGACTGGCGCCGGCGTCAATCACATGTACATGAGGCTGACAGTGGATGTGTATAATCCGAGCAACTTAGTCATCAGTCAGGCGAATTTGATGGGATTTGTCTTTTTGCCTGCATCCCCTGGGGATCCAGTGTTAAAAGACATAACTTACAAATACATGGTGGATGTCCCTTTGAGCGGTGGTTCCATTCAAC
>JAQBPP010000198.1 GCA_028287455.1 Bacilli bacterium
CCGCATACCGGTACGGCGACGACTGGCTGGACCAAGTACTGGATTATATCAAGGGCAACGTCGAGTACTTGACTGACTATATTCAGCGGCGGATTTCGCAACTGTCGGTCGTCGTCCCAGAGGGTACATATTTGGCCTGGCTCGATTGCCGTTCGCTCGGTTTCACGCCTGAAGCTTTACATGATTTTATGCTCAAGCAAGCTAAAGTGGCGCTTAACGCTGGCTCTGGATTCGGTGAGCAAGGCGACGGGTTTATGCGCATCAATATGGCCGCGCCGCGATCCGTTCTGGAAGAAGCGTTGACGAAAATTGAGACTGCAATATGCACAATCAAAAGTTGATAGTATTTGGCTGGGCAACATGCCAAGTTAGTTCAGTCAGTATCCAAGTTTCTGTCCGCCGATTATTTTGAGTTTTGAGACATTAAAAATCAGGAGGAAATAATATGAAAAAATTAACCGCCATTGCAATGATACCTTTATTCGTTTTTGCTTTGGCTGCCTGCGGAACGAAAAACAGCAGTACCAATGTATCCACATCATCCGGCAGTTCACCAGCAAAAGTGATAACAGTGATTGCGGGTACCAGCCCAACTTTCAAGAATGTCACCTTTATTGATACGAACAATAAGCTTACCGGCTTCGATATCGAACTAGTGAGAGAAATATTCAAACGTCTTCCGGGTTATCAAGTCGAGTTTTCACAGGCAGAATTCAAAAGCCTATTGTTGAATCTGGAAACGAAAAAAATCGACTTTGTTGTTAATCAAATGGAGAAAAACCCAGAAAGAGCGCAAAAATATCTATTTAACAAAGAACCTTACGCCTTCTGGAAAACCAGAGTTGTAGTAGCAAAAGACAATAACAGCATCAACTCGATTGATGATCTAAAAGGAAAAAAAGTAATTACAACCGCGACTAGTGCTTCCGCCACGCTTTTGGAAAATTACAACAAAGAGCATAACAACGCCATTAACATCGTCTATCAAAATGGGGCGGCGAACGATCAAGTATCCCAAATAGCATCCGGACGCGTAGACGCAGAGATCTATCCTGATTTCTTACTGCCTGACCAGGATCCACAAGGTTTATTGAAGCCTGTCGGCCCGATATTGTCCAGATCTGACATATTATACGTGTTCCGCAAAGATGATCCGGATGAGCAGGTCCTTGCCGACAAGATCGACCAAGTGATAAAAGAAATGAGAGCGGATGGATCACTGGCGAAACTGAGCCAAGATTGGCTTAAATTAGATATGACGAAACCCCAGGTTTAAGATAATATTGCTTTTTTAGATTAATCTAGAAAGGTACGATCGTCTAATGAACCAGCCATTCGAATTTAGTTACTTATTGGATTTTTTCCCTAAATTGTTATCATACTTAGGTATTACACTTTACATTGTGGGGCTTTCCATTTTGTTGGGGTTGGTCGTCGGACTTCTCGTCGCCCTGCCCCGGCTATACAATATACCGGTGCTGAAGCGCGTATCCGAAGTCTATGTTTCTTTTTTAGAGGAACGCCGATTCTCATTCAATTGTTTTTAATTTATTACGGCATGCCAGAGATTCTGAAAATATTCAACCTGGATGTGGCGAAATGGCCGGTTCTGTTTTTTGTCATACTGGCCTACACCTTGAACGCCGGAGCCTTCATCTCCGAAAACATCCGGGCTGCCGTAAATGCCGTTGACCGGGGTCAGATCGAAGCCGCCTACTCGATAGGGATGACCGGTTACCAAGCTTTTACGAGAATTATGGTTCCCCAAGCGCTTGCGATTGGCATACCTGTTTTCACTAATCACGTTCTTGGTACATTAAAAGATACTTCCCTTGCGTATACGTTGGGCGTAATGGATATCACTGGCAAGTCGGCAACACTCGGAACTGCAACCTCGCATTTTATAGAGGTGTATATCGATCTGTCTCTCATTTATTTAGTGATCAGCATGGTGCTGGAGAAGTTGTTTCTATTGCTGGAACGACGGCTGCAGAGATTCGAACTGCCGGTTACAGCGGACAAACGGCTGCGTAAACGCAGCACTACTTACGTCCAATTGATTGTCGCAAGGTTTGTGAAAGGAGGCTGAAGACTATAAAACTCGATCTTAGTTTTGTTGTGACTGCATTTCTTAAACTGCTGCAGGCTTTACCTACTACTCTGCTGATTACGATAATTTCTATTTCGATCGGTTTTGTGATCGCCACAATTGTCGCTTTGTTGCGTATTTACAAAGTTTCCGTTTTAACACAAATCGCTTCCGCGTATGTTACGTTTATCCGGGGAACTCCAATGTTGATGCATCTTTTTCTGATTTATTTCGGGCTGCCGCCCATTATTGACGCCATTGCAAAAAAATTCCAGCTTGGATTCACTTCCACATCGATTCCATTAATTGTGTTTGTCTGTTTTTCATTTTCATTGACGGCTGGCGGCTATATGTCGGAAGTTATTCGCGCAGGCATACTGGCCATCAATCGCGGACAAATTGAAGCTGCTTATTCGCTGGGTATGACGACTGCTCAGGCATTGCGCCGCATTGTGTTCCCGCAAGCGCTGGCGGTAAGTCTGCCAAATTTGTCCAATTCGTTTATCGGTATTATGCACGGCACTACTTTGGCCTTTACGCTGTCCATTACCGAAATTCTCGGGCAAGCAAATATTGTGGCTTCCACAAACTGGAAATTTTTCGAGGCGTTTATTGCTGCAGCTCTTCTTTTCTGGGGAATCACGATCTTTGTTGAAAAGCTGACGGCAGTTTTGGAAAAACGGATCAACAAATACAACCGAGGTGGCGTAGCATGATAACAATCACGAATATCACCAAGTCGTTTGGCAATACTGAGGTGCTTAAAGGTATCGATCTGAAAGTAGAAAAAGGTGATGTCGTTGTCATCCTTGGTCCGAGTGGATCCGGTAAAACAACCTTGCTCCGCTGCATCAATTACTTGGAAAAGCCAAACGATGGCGAAATTTCGATCGGAGAATTTACCATGAACTGCAAACACCCGAATAAGCAAGGGATTCTCACCCTCCGCAAAAAAACAGCGATGGTGTTCCAAAATTATAATTTGTTCAAACATAAAACCGTTATTGAAAATGTGATGGAAGGGCTAATGATCGTTCAGAAGAAGTCTAAAGAAGTGGCCAGGCAAATCAGTCTTCAAATGTTGGAGAAAGTCGGATTGGCGAACAAATTGGACGCCTTTCCCAGCCAGCTTTCCGGCGGACAGCAGCAACGGGTGGGTATCGCCCGGGCGCTTGCGTTGAATCCGGAAGTCATTCTCTTTGATGAGCCTACGTCGGCGTTGGATCCCGAGCTGGTCGGTGAAGTGTTAGAGGTGATCCGTAATATTGCAATGGAAGGAATCACCATGATCGTTGTGACCCATGAAATGGGCTTTGCCAGGGAAGTATCCAATCACGTTGTCTTTATGGACGCTGGTGTTGTTGTAGAGGAAGGCAAACCTCATGAGATTTTCGGATCTCCAAGAGAAGAGCGTACGAAACAGTTTTTGAAACGCATCACGTCAAATCATATAGCCTGATGCACCAGGTCTGGCGCTAGTCCGGATAAAAAATTAAAATATTCCTATGGTATGAGGTGGCTATATGGAGTTAACTTCCAGTCATGTCTTGAATCGTTATATTCATTTGGTTGATTTCTTAGAGGCAGTATTAGGGACGAACTATGAAATCGTATTGCATGACCTGACTAATTTAAGCAATTCGATTGTCGCGATCCGGAATAACCCTATTAGCGGAAGGGAAGTAGGCGGTCCGACAACCGATCTTGGGTTAAAAATTTTAAAGGATGGGGAACTGCAGCAAAAGAAGTTCATCACCAATTATGTAGGATATTCCAAAAGCGGCAAAAAACTTCGTTCATCTACGTACCTAATCCGTGATGACCTCGATCACATTGTAGGGATGCTGTGCATCAATTTTGATACTGCAGTAATGAGTAAGCTAGTTGAAGCCGTGCAATGTATTGTGGAGATTAATCAGTTAAAGCAGTTTGATATACACGACTTGACGTACTCCGAGAATTTTAGTCCTACTGCTGAGGAATTAACTCTCAATTCGATCAAGTCCATCATCGACAGGAAGAAAATTACACCGGAACGCATGACGCAGGAAGAAAAAATCGAGGTTGTCAGCGAATTGAACGACAAAGGATTATTTCTACTTAAAGGTGCCGTCAGTGAAGTCGCTAAGCAATTGAAAGCTTCCGAACCTTCTATTTACCGATACCTGCAGAAAATAAAATAGATTCTAGCGAGGTGAACATGTGAGTATAGCTAATGTTTGGTCATCGTTTAGTACCCGTGACTTTCGCTTGATCTGGTTTTCCAGTGCGCTGTCCAATTCTGCAAATTGGGCCTACATGGTAGGCGTTGGCTGGATGCTCTATACATTAACTCATTCCACACTATGGGTTGGACTGGGTATGTTTGCGACGATGATTCCCGTGATCTTGATTGGGCCTTATGCCGGCGTGCTTGCAGACAAGTTCAACCGCCGCAAAATTTACACGGCTGCGCAGGCATTCAGTACCTGCTTCGTAACCCTGCAGTTGGTGTTGCATATGCTCGGCAATCAATCGGTAGGGCTCGTCATTCTGTGCTCGCTTGGGCTTGGCATTACTTCCAGCACGCAGTTGGTCATGTCGAATGCCATGATTCCGATCATCATCAGTAAGGACAAATTGCACAATGCCGCTGCGCTTATGGGCGTCGTGAGCCACGGTGCGGAGTTCTTCGGTGCGGGACTCGCGACGCCGCTGCTCGCGAAGTTTGGCGTGGATGCGGTTATCGGGCTTAGTGTCCTGCTGTATGCCGGTGCCGCGTTCTGTTCGGCGCCCATTCAAATTCGTGAGGATTATATGCACAATGGGATCATGAGTGGCCGAACCGTGCTTCGCTCGCTTCAGAACGGATTCACCTACATAAGACTTCAGCCGATAGGGTTATTGATCCTGCTGGTTGGCTTGCACTGTGCACTGACGATGGCCTATAACGGTTTGCTGCCTGCCTTCAGTTCTCATCAAATGGATGGCATGACGGGCATGGATGGCATGAATATGTCTTCCTCTTCATCGGGCAGCAGCTTGTACGGCAGCATCATGACCTTCGTCGGACTCGGCGCGGTGCTGGGCAATCTCTCAACGGCGGGGGTGTCCGATAAGCGGTTGCTGCCTCGGATTTATGTGATCACGGGGGTAGGGAGCGGCTTGTCGCTCACATTTATGTCCTTCACGCACATGATGTGGACGACGATCTTGTCGGCATTTATCGTCGGGGCGACACAGGCCGTATTCATGGCTTCAAGCAACGCACTCATCATGCAGCGCACCGACCCGAACTATCAAGGCCGTGTGTCCAGCGTCTATATCATTATTGCGGCTGGTCTGATGGCTCTGTGTAACCTGGGCTACGGGTCACTCGGAACGGTAATGAGCCCAGCAACTATCATGATGACAACGGGCCTCATCTTTGTATTGCTGTTTGTCGTCATCGGCCTCCTCTCTTCGCTCCGCAATACGCTGAAGGTTATGGAAACGAGGCCGACCAGCCTGCCTATATAATGTTACCCGACAACACACGGTGAGAGAAGAAGTATCCGCAGCAACACCTTATTACATGTATGTTATTATATAGTTGAATTAGAATTGAGCGCTGACCCAGGAGTCGGCGCTTTTGCTTATCAACATAAGCAGGAGGAATTCTACCGTGAAAATTGATGCCCACCAGCATTATTGGCGCGTCGACAGAAATGATTATGGATGGTTGACGCCGGAACAAGGTTGTCTCTATGCGGACTACTTGCCGGATCAACTTTTACCGTATTTACAACAGTTCGGCATACAAAAAACCATTCTGGTACAGGCGGCACCGACAATTGCCGAAACTGAATTTATGCTGCAGCTTAGTGAACAGCATGATACGATTGCGGGAGTAGTCGGTTGGCTCGATTTTGAATCCGACCACTTTCAAAAACATTTTGAACGATTGGTGCAGAATCCAAAATTCATAGGAGTGCGCCCGATGATCCAAGACCTGCCAAGCAGTTGGATAATCGGTGAACAGGTGATGGAGAATTTGCAACTATTAGCCGCTAGCGGCTTCCCCTTGGATCTGCAGGCTCGTCCACGTCATCTTCCCTATATCATCCAACTGTTGGAGCGAATACCTACTCTTCGTGCTGTTTTGGATCATCTAGCGAAACCTTTGATCTGGGAAGGCATCCAAGAACCATGGCGGACACATTTGCATGAAATTGCTCAAGCCCCCCAGGTGATGTGCAAATTATCTGGGATGGTGCCGGAAGCAGCAGGTCGATCGTGGTCACCTGCTGAACTAAAATTTTATGTGAATGAAGTGTTAAGAATGTTCGGCACGAAACGTGTCATGTTTGGCAGTGACTGGCCGGTTTGTTTACTTACAGCTTCCTATAGTGAGGTGTATCACGCATTAGCGGATAATTTGCCGCTGAGTTTGCAGGAGCCAGAATTACGGGCGATATTTGGCGAAAATGCGGCTGCTTTTTATCGGTTAAGCATGGACTATCAGCAATAAATACTGGGCAGTCACCCCGTCCAAGGTGTATGATTTCAGGAGCAGTGTTTTGAGCTGGAAATGATTGAATGGATGATGGGAATTAAATGGGGCTAAATAAGGAACTGCGCTTTCTACTCGTGATGACGGTTATTTTTTCGATCATTAATAGCTATATCGGAATTTTTATTAATCTCTATATATGGAAAGCAAACCATAGTATTACGCAAGTGGCATGGTTTAATATCACCATGCTGGTTTTTTGGTGTGTTGCGTTCACATTGGGAGGTAAACTGTTTACCCTTTATTCTCTGCGCCTGACAACGAGAATCGCTTCTGTTGTGGCAGCATTGGCATTTCTCTTTCTGCTGACCCTAGGCGGGGTTCCTGTTTTAGTTTGGGATCTGTGTATTGGCGGCTGTGTCGGGGTGATGTGCGGAACCTATTACGTTTCGCAAAATATGATGATCTCTTCCTTTGGTGATGGAGAAGACTTCAGGACCTTTTTTTCCTTAAACAGTATCGTTCAGCTAATCGTATCGGTTGTGAATCCAATTCTATGCGCTGTTATTATTAATTGGTTCGGATATTCAGGCTCGTTTATCATTATGTTAGCATTTGTTTGTATTCTTTTTACTTTAACCTTTTTTATTCCAAATATCCGGGGATCGAAAGAAGATAAAGAGAAACCATTTTTTCGAATCCGACATCCATTGCAGCGTTTAAACCAACTGAAATTCTTCTTTTTATCCTGCATCTTGATGGGATTGGTACTGCAATTTCAGGGTTTGTTTACTCAATTGTTTACATTTGCGGTTTCCGATAATAATCTGATCATTGCTGGATTGAATGTATCGTATACATTATTAACCATATTGGCTCTCGAAATTACGCGGCGAACACAGATTCAGGGAATCCGGTGGTTACAGCTCGGTGGATTTTTAGTGATTGTAGGCTACTTGATTGCGTTACACCCTTCGAAATTATTTTTTGTGATCATGAATATCTGTTCAACTCTTGGATTTTTCTTTGTGTCGATCAATTGGAATGCGAATCAGTTTTCGTTTTTAAGCCAATTTCAGTCTACGGCATTAACAAAATCGATGATTGGCCGAGAACTTACAATCAATATTGGTAGAACCGCAATGTTGTGTTTTATTGCACAAGTTCATGATTTAAAGGGATCGATATACGAGGAACTAATTGCTTTTACTATTGTCTGTGTCGGATTGCTGATATTAGTCGAATCAAAGCTTGTACTGCCGCAAATACAAAGTCAGACAGCCCGAACAGAACAGGAAATTTCAACTGTCGATCTCTAGTCCTGATGCCCGGAAGTGTACGGTTTCTATTCAAAGAGAAAATACCTGAATAGGAGGATTGGCATGTCATTTCATTCGAGTATTTTACAAGATAAGTTGGTTGTGGTGACAGGCGCAGGAAGTGGTATAGGACAAGCTATAGCGATTGGCATGGCAGCTGAAGGAGCAGAAGTGATCCTGGTAGGACGAAGAGTTGTCAAGTTAGACGAGACCCTTGCTCTTATTGTAGATAATGGAGCAAAGGCTTTCCCGATCACTGCTGATGTGGGCAAAGTAGAAGATGTGGAAGCTCTGGCAGCTAAGATCTTTCATGATTTTGGTGTACCGTCTGTAGTGGTTAATGCCGCAGGCATCCATGGTGAAATTAAACCAATTCTAGGCAGCAATCCAAAGCGTTGGATCGATACCCTAACGATTAATACAGTGGGACCTTATTTGGTTTGCCGGGCATTCGCCGGAGAAATGGTAAAACAGGGGTGGGGAAGAATCGTCAATCTCACATCCGCTGCTTCATTGTCTCAGCCAAGCGGCATCAACAGCGCTTATGCGACCAGCAAAGTGGCATTAAACCATTTCACTAGACAATTGGCCTCTGAACTAGCCGGCACAGGGGTGACGGCTAATGTCATTCATCCAGGCGAAGTGCAAACGGAGATGTGGGCTGCCATTCGCGATGATTCTGCCGATACGGGAGCAATGAAACGCTGGGTGGAATGGGTAGAACAGACTGGCGGCGATACGCCGGAAAAAACCGTTCACTTGATTCTTGATTTACTAAAACCGGAGCATGACAACACCAACGGTCGATTTCTGTGGATTGAAGAAGGATTAAAAAAACCATTGCCCGCTTGGGATTGAAGTAACAATTCAAAAAAGTGCAGGAGAGCTAAATATGATACACAAAAAAGTGCGATTAATTTGGCTAATTTCATTATTAAGCATTATTACGTTAGGTTGTAGTAATTCAACTCTTACAAGTGCTCAGCGTGATATCTCCCCCCAAAATTTAATGCAAAAGATGACGTTAGGGATTAATCTTGGAAATACGCTGGATGCACCAAACGAAGGAGAGTGGTCACATAACCTTAAGGCGCAACCTTATTACTTCGACGACTTCAAGAAAGAGGGTTTTACATTTGTGAGAATTCCCATACAATGGGGTTCGCATACGGAAAAAACAGCCCCCTATACCATAGATAAAGCTTGGTTGGATCGGGTCCAGCAAGTGGTGGATTGGTCGTTGTCCAGAGGGTTTATCACGATGATCGACACACATCATGAAGATTGGTTAATGCAGGATTATCAAGGGAATGTCGCCCGATTGGATGCGATATGGACACAGATTGCAGAGCGCTTTAAGAATGAACCAACGACATTGGTTTTTGAGATATTTAATGAGCCACACTTTAACATGACTTTGACTGATACAGATGACATGAACCAACGGGAATTAAGAATTATCCGCTCTACCAATCCAACCCGTAACGTAGTCATAAGTGGGACCATGAGCTCTTCAATAACTAAAATCACTATACCTAAGGACAATCACTTGATTGCCACCTTTCACTACTATAATCCATTGAATTTCACTGAAAATAAAGGGGAAACGTGGGGAACTGACAAAGATATTCAAACTGTTAAAGGCGATTTTGGGCATATCAAGCAATGGTCTGAGCAAAATAATATTCCTGTCCTAATGGGCGAGTTTGGCGTGGTAGATAGTGTTCCTGCCGAGCAAAGAGTCTTGTGGATTCAAACAGTTGTACAAGATGCACAAAAAAATGGATTTGCTTATGCTTATTGGAATGATGCTGGGCAATATGCGATTTATAACCGTGTAGACCGAACATGGGATGCAAACGTGTTGAATGTATTAAAGAATCTATCGAGGTGAGTATGACTTGACTCTGCAGCAATTAAAGTACGTTATTGAGATCGTGAATCGGGGCTCGATTAATGAAGCAGCCAAGCGGTTGTTTATTTCTCAGCCGAGTCTTTCAAATGCGATCAGGGATTTAGAAGAAGAAATGCACATTTTGATTTTTGAAAGATCTAATAAAGGGATTTCACTCTCTAAGGAGGGTGTTGAATTCTTAAGCTACGCGCGGCAGGTAGTCGAGCAGGCAGAATTGTTGGAAAGCCGATACCTCAATGCTAAACTTTCCCCGCAGCATTTTTCTGTTTCCACTCAGCATTACGCTTTCGCGGTGAATGCATTTGTCAGTTTGATCCGGGAGTATGGGCAAGATGAATATGAGTTAGCTTTACGTGAGACCAAAACCTATGAAATTATCGAAGATGTGAAAAGTTTACGCAGCGAAATCGGGATTTTATATATGAATGAATTCAATGGGAAAGTTATCAACAAATTGCTTAAAACGGCAAATTTGCAATTCAACAGCTTGTTTACGGCCAATCCGCATATTTTTGTCAGTAGTAAGAATCCGCTGGCAAGGCAATCTACTGTGACCATAGACCAGCTTCGGAATTATCCGTATTTATCCTTTGATCAAGGAGAATATAATTCTTTTCATTTTGCAGAAGAAATTCTCAGCACACTATCACATAAGAAAAGCATTCGTGTTAATGACCGGGCGACGCTGTTCAATTTACTGATCGGATTGAATGGATATACGATATCGACAGGTGTACTAAGCGCCGATTTGAATGGGAATGAAATTATTCCTATTCCTTTGGATTGTGAGGAAACCATCAATGTCGGTTGGATTTCCCATCGAGATCTTTCACTATCCAAGCTCGCAGTTGCATATATAGAAGCCCTAAAACAGGCAATATCCCGATAACACTTATGCTATAGCCATGGGCTATATCTAGATATAGTTTAATCAAGTTACACTATATCCAGCCAGCCGTGATATCTTTCTTGTAACCGCTTGGTTAAAGTGCACGTGGAGGTGTTTACAAGAGTGGTGAAGAGTAGTGTGTTGGGCTATCCGCGTATTGGTTCGGATCGAGAGTGGAAGAAAAGCATTGAAGCGTTCTGGTCAGGCAAGCTCCAAGAATCGGACTTTCACCGTCAGCTGCAGGAGATCCGATTGAATCATTTGCGCAAGCAGCAGGAGAAAGGTATCGACCTCATACCGGTCAACGATTTCAGCTATTACGACCATATGCTTGATACAGCTACGATGTTTGGCATAATTCCGAAACGCTTTTCTTATGAGGGCGGCATCGTACCATTGTCTGTTTATTATGGTATTGCGCGTGGGACGCAGAATGCCACGGCAAGCGAGATGACAAAATGGTTTAATACGAACTATCACTATATAGTACCTGAACTAGATGGAGCTTCACCAGTTCTTACCGAAAATAAACCTCTCATGGCTTATCGGGAAGCTAAGCAGAATCTCGGTATCGAGGGAAAGCCGGTTCTCATCGGGCCGTTGACCTTCCTGAAGCTGTCAAAAGGGTACAGCCTATCAGAGACAGATGCTTGGCTGAGCCGATTGCTTCCGCTTTATGTGCAGATACTTCAGGAGCTTAAGAGAGAAGGGGTTCAATGGGTACAGATTGACGAACCGATTCTCGTAACGAGGTTAAGCGAGGCTGACGTGCAGCGACTGAAGACCATCTATGAGACATTTGCCGCGTCGGTACCCAACCTCAATATCATGCTGCAAACCTATTTTGAATCGGTAGAGAACTACGGAGATATCATCGCGCTTCCTGTGAAAGGAATAGGGCTTGACTTCATGCACGGTTACTCCGGCAATATGTCGTCGATTCAAGCGCTAGGTTTTCCGGCGGACAAGGTTTTAGGTGCAGGGGTTATCGACGGCCGTGGAATTTGGAAGGCGCCACTTAGCGAACAACTGGTGCTGCTAGAAGAACTGTCAGAATTCGTAACGGCTGAGTGCCTAATTGTGCAGTCGTCGTGTAGTTTGCTTCATGTCCCGGTAACGGTAAAAGATGAGACGAAGCTCGCACTTGAACTGAAGGATGCGCTCGCATTTGCAGATGAGAAACTGGATGAACTTGTGCTTCTGACGAAAGCAGTCATTCGAGGTGGGGCCGAAATCACAGCTGAACTGAAAGAATATGATCGTTTTTTTCAGGCACTCAAGATGTCAGGTGAGCGTAACCGTATTGATATTCAGCATACAGTGTCCGCAATCAGTGCACAAAATCCAGAGCGCGGCCTACCTTTTTCAGAACGTCAAATTGCTCAACAGAAGAAATGGCAATTGCCTCTTTTTCCGACGACGACAATCGGCAGCTTTCCGCAATCCCTAGAGGTGCGTAAGGCCCGTCAACTGTGGCGCAAGGGAGAATGGGACAATGAGCAGTATGCTGACTTCATCCGAGAACAGATTGATACTTGTATC
>JAQBPP010000329.1 GCA_028287455.1 Bacilli bacterium
TTACGGGATACCTCGTCGATGGTGGTGTTCCAGTATACCGACATGATATCTGTATACATCACTTAACTCATCTTCTTCTTATAATGAAGTGCCACGCCATAATGAGTCCCCAGAATCCGAAACATATCATGGCTTCTGACGATCCCGATTGGCTTTGTGCTTTGCATTACGACAAACGTGCGATGCGACGATTTTTGAGCTTTGATGAGCTGGACAAGGCTCTCGACCGTTTCCTCAGCATCGATTGTATGACCAGGCTGTAAATGAAGGTCCTTTAAACGGTCATGCGATTGTCCGCTGAACATAGCCACTGCCCCCTTTGATATGCTGCAACAAATTTGGATTGGATTAAAAGGAATAAACCTGCCCGAAAGTGTTAACCAACGACGGATTGGGTCTGCCCAGCAAATAGCCTTGGCCGTAATGGACGCCCAACGACTGAACGGTTTCCAGCTCCGTTTGGGTCTCAATTCCTTCGGCAATTGTACTCGCCCCTAAGTTGTTCGCTAGAGTTACGAGCGTTTGGACCATAATCTGCTTTTTGCCGTTCGTATCGATTCCTCGAATCATCGACATGTCCAATTTAATAAAATCAGGCAGCACTTCAACAATCATTTGCAAGCCTGCATATCCGGAACCAGTGTCATCAATTGCGACTCGATAACCTTGGTTCCGATAGTGGTTAATCGATTGCAGGAAGGTCGTAAAATCCTCGATCGCTTGATGTTCGGTAATTTCTATCACAACCTGTGACGGGGTTAAACCAAATCGTTCGACGATCTTCATCGTTTCGCCGCTGATGAATTTGGGATCCTTCATGCTTTGTGGATGAACGTTTAAAAAGAGATTGGCTACACCAGGATGCACGTGCAAAAATGACTGCTTCTGCACATCCAGACTGAAATTTTTAATCGCATTTTCCCTAAAAAGCTGCTCCAGCGGAAACAAAGCGCCCATCTTCTCAGCAGTTTGAATCAGTTTTTCAGGCGAATGAAACCTGCTGCCCTGCGGCCCTCGCGACAGTGCCTCACATCCGTAGATGCTGTTGTTAGCAAGATTCAGGATTGGCTGGAACAACGTGGTGCTGAGCTTGTCTTGCAAAATCTGTTCAAACTCCAAAATCTCTTCTAATGGGATTGTACCGCCTACCCGTTTGGCTTGACGGGATGCGTTCACAAATGCACGAAACAGATCCTGCGTGCTTTCGTTTCGATCACGAAATTGCTCTTTTAGAACAGAAGAAGTCCCGTGCCGAAAACAGATGTCCTGCGCAGCCAGCAATGGGTTTTTCAAGAGGACAATTCGTTGCTCCAATTCATTGATGGCACTTACTGCGAACTGGTTTAACGAGAGAATTTGATGGTAACTCTCACAAGCAAGAAAAATAACAAAGCAATCATCCCACACATAGTGACACGTCACTTGACGAAAATGTTTGCTGCTGAATTCAGCAGCAATTTGAACCAGCAGATTCTGGCTGAGGCTGAGAACTTCTTGTGCAATTTCCTGCCCATAGCTGAGTTCCAGTCGGCTAAAACCAATTAAGTCTATGTAAATGACGCCCAAATGCGAGTCAAAAAAGGAGTCATCCAGCTTCTTTTTGCAAAATTCTGGAAATCCTTGCCACATAATACTGTCCAACACGCCCACCTCGGAAGTAAATCAGTCTATCCGAGTATAACCTTTATAAACCTATCGAACTGGATAGGACTTGTAAATTATTGGTAAATTCTTTGTAAAGTGGTCTTAAAAGAAAAAGCGATCAGGCAGGATGCAAACATCCACGCCTAACCGCTTACCAATTAAAAGGAGTCTCTTGATAAACATAATAGTTGAGCCAGTTTGAAAACAGCAAAAATGCATGAGAGCGCCAATTGTGCAGGGGTTTTTTGCCAGGGTCGTTATTTGGGAAATAATATTTGGGCAGCTCGATCTGCATTCCTTTTTGCAGATCACGCTCATACTCATCCCGCAGCGTAAACAAATCATACTCAGAGTGGCCTGTGACATAGATGCCGCGACCGTCTTTTGTGGCCACAATATAAACGCCTGCTTCTTCAGATTCAGCTATAATTTGCAGCGCTGGCACTTGTTCAATTTCTGCACGCCTGATTTCAGTGTGCCTGGAATGCGGTGCATAAAACTCCTCATCAAAACCGTTTACGAGCTTCGAATTGGTGCGGATCGAATGAGGAAATACCCCAAACAATTTAGTGGACAGCGGATGTTTTTGAATGCCAAATTCATAATAGAGACCTGATTGGGCTGCCCAGCAAATATGTAAGGTGGAGGTGACATGCACACGTTTCCAGTCCATAATCTGCGTAAATTCGCCCCAATAACCTACTTCCTCGAATTCCAAATGCTCAATTGGCGCACCCGTTACAATCATTCCGTCGAAGTTCTCATGTTTAATCTCATCAAATGTATGATAAAAGTTCGCCAGATGCTCTTGCGAAGTATTTTTCGATTCATGTGATTTCATCCTCAGCAGTGTAACGTCGACCTGCAAAGGTGTATTTCCTAGCTGTCTTAACAGTTGAGTCTCTGTGGTTTCCTTAATCGGCATTAAATTAAGAATGATGATTCTAAGAGGACGTATATCTTGATGAAACGCCCGGTCTTCGCTCATGATGAAGATATTTTCTTTTTCAAGGATCTCTCTTGCAGGCAAGTGATCTGGGATTTTAATTGGCATGCTCTCACTCCCACTTCTTTTACTCGATTCTCATACAGAATTTCCGAATTCCAGTGTTATCTTTATATCACATTAGCAGCAAACACACTACTCCCGTTTCATTTTTGTCACCGTTCAGGCGAAAATACTTGATTCGCAAAAAAAAGCTGTTGATCAAAAAGAGGCGACTTGTCTCCTCTTTCACGTCAACAGCTTACGGTGATGTTTGTTTACTCTGTTAAAGCAGCCCCTTGATTCCATAAATCAGCAGGAATGGATTCCCGCAGGATTTGTGCTGCAATCTGCAGCTCCTCTTTGCGTTTTAGATGCCACTCTTGCGCCGCATCCAGCCAACTTTGTTCTTGCGGATTGCTGGCGGTCATAGACCCGAGCGCCTGTTCTGCGTTCTGATCATGCTCCTGCGCCTCCAAAAAACACTCGACTGTCATGAGTATCAATTGTGTTGCCGATGCTCCAGCACCTGCCGTGAGCCGTTTTAAATTGCCCGCCGCCGTATTTCTGTGATAGCTGGTTTCATAATTCTCTTTGTGTACCCTTTGTAACCCAGCCTGATTTTGAAAAGGGGCCATGTACTTCATTTCAGTTACAATGGAGCAAAAAACCTGTTCAAAATGGATACTGCGCTCCACATGCTGCAAAACCCTGCTGAAAATACTCGATTCCATGCGCATTCCCCCATATAATTCCAACTCAATTAAATATATGGGCGAAGTCGCTGGGAGGTGAGTAGTGTTCTAAAAAGGCCAGAACAGTTTGCTTTACGGTTTCCACTTCATCATCCTGACAAATCATGTGACTGGAACAATGCAGGTAATGAAGTTCCTTTTCAATGGAAGGAACGACATGATAAATCCATGCGGAACTGTGCGGATCTACTATTTCATCCTGCTTGCTGTGGATGATGCAAATTGGCATGTGCAATGAGGGCATCACTTGTTTCGCCAGTCTGATAATCTTTTGAAATTGCCAGACATTGGACAATGGGGCGGCACGCATGGAAGTTACGTTGTTCAGCATCGCCTGCCTTAGCAAGGGACGTTGTTCTCTTGTTCTGCGAGAAAAATTTCTCACTCTCGTCAAAAAGACGCTGGGAGTCGCTACATATACCGCTGGAGAGAGCATGACCAATGTTGAAATCGGAAATCGGCTGGCGATGATCGCTGCGATCATCGCCCCCATCGAAAAGCCGATCATATGTATGTCTTTGTACTCTTTCATTGCATGTTCCACGATATTTTCTACACTCTGTAACCATTGCTCCGCAGTTGCTTTTGCCATCCTTATTTTTTCAAAATGATGGCCTGGCAGCAAGGGCGCGATTACTTGATAACCTTGTTTTTCCAATGAGCTTGTTAACGGCGCAACTTCCCATGGATTTCCTGTAAAACCATGAATAATGATGCATAACTCATCGTTCATGACAATTGACCGTCACAAACTGTTTGATGAGAACGTTCAATTCATTTGCTGCCTTGGTGGGAATTTGATGCTTCACATTTTGAATATAATTTAGCTCACTGGTTGGAATCCGCTTGTGAATTAGATCTGCGTAGTGATGAAAGCCGGTATCTTTCTTCCCATATACTAATAATACCGGGTGATTTATTAGTCCCAATCGAGAAGTGCAATTATAAATTAGACTATAGTCATAATATTCTGCTGAATTTTTCGAGTTTGATTTTTTCGCATCCTGATACATGTACCTAAATGTTCGAATGGAATTTGAATTGCCCCAGCAGAGGACAAATGCCAAAAAACGCATCGCCCCGAATTTGGCAATTGCGCTTGCTAAGCGGAGTTGATTTTTCAGACGCTTATCGTTTACTTCAGATAATCCGCCAATCAGAATTGCCGCTGTTACCCTCTCCAGGTGAGATAGCATAAACTCTAATACAATTGATCCGCCAGTGGAATATCCGCACAAAACGGCTTGTTCAATTCCAAGATGATCCATTAATTGCTTAATGTCTTCTGCGACCAAGTGATAGGTCAACGGCAGTTCGGACGGTTCACTTTTCCCATGTCCTCTGATGTCAAATGCAATTACCCGAAAATAATTGGACAACTCCTGGATCTGATGCACGAAACAAGCACTGCTCATAACAGGTGGGTGAATAAAGATAAGCGGTGTGCCTTCGCCTTGATCGATATAATACAAGTTTGCTCCATTGATAATTGCCATCCTTTATTTGACTCACTCCAGCACTTGGAATACACAACAAAGAAAGTATGTTCATTCCATTGTATAGCTATTCGCACGTCACAATTGGCCATAATGGATGAGTTCTATATCAAGACTATGTATGGCAGCGAGCACTAAAGGGTTAGTTAACACCTGAAGTTCAATCTCACGAACTTCCGACCAGGTTGAAGCCACTATGAGATATTCATCCACATACCCCGGATGGCAAACAAGTTCCGTTACTCCTGGTTGCAGTCTATCGAGATGTAACAGCAGCCGATTAAGCCCTTCACCTACAAAATAAACATCGTTAATCAAACAGTCTGTACTGGGTGCATGTCTTGGTCCAGGCATGTCAGGCCCCGTTAAGCGCATCGGCACTTGTACTTGATTTGCAAATATCACCATAGCTTCGTAAACTGTGGGATACCGTTGGACATGGTGATGTGAGTTCAAATGGGTTGGACGAAACCCACTCGCAGTGAATTTTGCCCATTGAGCCTCCAATTCCTTGTCCACATCCTCTTTTCTCCATTGAGATGCGTATGCCATCGAAAAAAATTGTCCACTATCATCAACCAGCGATGGGACCTGACCAGGAGAGGAAACCGGTTTTCCTTCAGTGACATTAAAGTGCATTCCAACCCCTAAATCAGGTACCTTTTGCGCGAGACACATAGCGTCAAAAAACCATGTCATATTCGCCATCACTGATGTACTGAGAACTACCCCCGCACAATGAGCTTTTATTATCCCCCTATTCAAACCAGGTGACAGTCCAAAATCATCAGCGTTAACAATCAGAAATTTTCTAAGCTTTGGCAGGCCACTCCCCATATTTCGAGCCCCCGGAGATAAGCAAAATTGGTATCATGTACCCCGATTCTCTTCTTCAGACTCTTTAGGAAAAGTCCGCTCAGACAACTGGGCAATGCTGTCAAATCGTTTCCTTTCCGTCCGTTCAATCTGTACAATCTTGCCGTCGTGCACGATAATCTGGACAACCCCGTACTCCAATCCGTCCAGACTGCTGAGGATTTGATCTTTCCACAATTCATCGATCTGCAGGCGTTTACCCATCTTGGCTCCTCCAGTTCATTTCATGTTTACATTGCCATGCTGAATTTCATTCGAAAAATGTGACTCGAGTTAAATGTATATAGGCATTGGATCATTTTTTAAAAAGTTGTCGACGATCCGATTCTGTCCCTCTTGAAACAGATACAACCGATGAATCAACACCATGACTTCATCCCCTGCGCGAAGGGGTGGCTGATCCAAGGAGCGATACGCGTGAAGGGTTAAGCCATTAACCTCCACTGCTGCCAGCCAGTTGGTGCCGCGGAAGTAACAGTCCTTGACCGTACCCTTCTCGGCCGCCGAAGAGGCAGACAGTTCCTGCTCAAAGCCAATCTCCACAAACTCCGGCCGGATAATTGCTTTCGAGCCGCCATCGCAGGCGTCAAACCCTTTCAAGCTGGCCGCATCGATCTG
The DNA here is from genome assembly GCA_028287455.1 of Bacilli bacterium. Classification (GTDB taxonomy): domain Bacteria; phylum Bacillota; class Bacilli; order Tumebacillales; family JAQBPP01; genus JAQBPP01. Next base: position 6,375 of record JAQBPP010000329.1, read on the forward strand.
AATGGATTCACCGATAAACTGAGCGACGAATGGCGTCTTCGGCTGCGTATAGATCGCAAGCGGACTGCCCTTTTGTTCTAATCTACCTTGATTGATGACCATGATTTCGTCAGCGATTTCCACTGCTTCCTCTTGATCATGAGTGACAAAAATGCTGGTGATGCCTACGCGGTTGATCGTTTCCTTGAGCCAGTCGCGCAGCTCTTTGCGCACTTTGGCATCGATTGCAGAAAGAGGCTCGTCAAGCAGCAGCAATTGCGGCTCTGGTGCGAGCGCCCGGGCGAACGCTACACGCTGTCGCTGTCCCCCGGACAACTGATGGGGAAAACGGTGTTCCATTCCTGTCAACCCAATTAATTCGATCAATTCCTGTACCCGTTCCCGAATCTGCTGCTTGTTCTTCCGCTGGACCGACAGACCAAACGCGATGTTGTCATAAACGCACATATGCTTAAAAAGCGCATAATTCTGAAAGACAAACCCAATGCCCCGTTTTTGAGGCGGCAACTGGTTCACCTGCCTGCCATGGAAGCTGATTTCGCCCTGATCCGGTTCCTCAAGGCCGGCAAGCATCCGTAAAATGGTCGTTTTTCCCCCGCCGCTGGGGCCAAGCAGTGCGACCAATTTTCCCTGTTCAATTGAAAAGCTCACATCGTGGACTGCAGGGAAATTGCCAAAGTTTTTGGTCAAGTGACTCGCTGCTACATGCATATTCCCATTCCCCTCTGCTGGATGCTGCCCTTCTATATACTTAAATTCCGATCATATTACTTATATTTGCGTAAATAGTAGCATCACCTGTTCCGATCGTCAATCACTATTTTCGTCTATTTTTATTTTAATCACAGTTGACTTATAGGTTTTGTTGGATTAAGCTGTTTTTCAAACACTATCAGCCGATCGGACAGCCGAAGGCTCCCAGTTCAGAGGTTAGCATAGACGACCATAGGGTTTTGTCTAGTTATATCTCGCGGGAGCCTTTTTGTGTTTTCTGACATGGGTACCAGGAGGAGCAACATGTACAACTTAATTAGAACCAGTCTGTTCTTATCGCTAATCGGGGTGGTGGGCTGCGCGTCTCAATCGACTGCGTCTGTGAGCAATGCGGGTGCCGGGGCAAGTGGTACACAAGGTACTGTTACGATTAATTTTGGTTCATAC
>JAQBPP010000332.1 GCA_028287455.1 Bacilli bacterium
CATGATTGTGTTTATGGAAGGCGGATTCAGTTTATTGGAAGCCGGATTCGTTCGGACCAAAAACGCAGTGAATGTGACGATGAAGATATTTGTGGATCTGACATTTGGCGCATTGGCCTATTATATCATTGGTTTTGGCTTAATGTTTGGCGGGGATTGGCATAGCTTGTTTGGGACGGGGATCTTCTCTGCAGTCAAGCATTTGAGCTTGTCCAGCGCTCAGATTCCTCTGCCGGCTTATGTACTGTTCCAGATCGCTTTTGCAGTCGCCGTGGCGTCAATCATTTCCGGCGCAGTGGCTGAGCGAATGAAATTCGGGGCGTATATCATAGTGATTATTGTTACATGCGGCATTCTTTATCCGCTCTCCGGGCACTGGATCTGGAATCCGGATGGTTTCCTCGCAAGGCTCCATATGGAAGACTTTGCTGGATCAGCAGCCATCCATGCGGTCGGCGGGTTTGCTGCACTAGGGCTCGCGAGCGTGCTTGGACCCAGACGGAGCCGATTCAATTCGGACGGCAGCGTCAATGTGTTTGCACCGTCGAATATTCCATTGGCTTCAGCAGGCGCTTTTATCCTATGGTTTGGCTGGTTTGGGTTTAATGCGGGCAGTACGCTGAACGCCCTGGACGCTAACCTTAGCCAGATCGCGTTAAATACATTTCTCGCTGCAGCTTCAGGTGGAATGGCAGCCATGCTGATTAGTTTGTGGCGTTACAAGGTAGCGGATCCCAGTTTGACGATTAATGGGTCGCTCGCAGGTTTGGTTGCAATTACCGCCGGCTGTGCGTACGTGTCTCAGGAATTGGCTATTGTCATTGGTCTTATTGGCGGCGTTTTAGTGGTCTTTGCCACGCAGTGGGTTGATAACATGAAAGTGGATGATCCGGTTGGCGCTGTGGCAGTGCACGGTTTTAACGGCGCATGGGGGACAATTGCGGTCGGGTTGTTTGACAACAAACAGGGACTATTGACAACTGGCCATATCTACCTGCTGCTCGTGCAGCTGCTTGGTGTCCTGGTGGCATCCGGCTGGGGCCTTTTGGGAGGACTTGCGATTGCCAAATTGATTAAACGCACAATGGGCATCCGGGTCACAGAAGAGGAAGAAGACGAAGGCCTTGATTTAGTTGCGCATGGCATTCCTGCTTATAATGAACTAGAACGTTTCACAGAAACAATGCAATCGAATTTTACATCGATGTTATAAAGGAACCATTTTTACGCGCATCCAATCATTCTTGTGTGATTATTCGTTCACAGTTTGGTAAATTGATTAACTCTAGCTTAATTTGATCGTCTGCTTTGGTTGACATTGTTCTGCTGGCTACTCTATAATATTTTGAGATGGACGTTCGTCTATGCTTTCGTTGGAGCCGCTTAACTCGGCTGATGTGCTAGGCGGAGGGAGGGAAAGTCACGTGTCTGAAATTAAGGTTCGCAAGAATGAATCTTTGGATAGCGCTCTTCGCAGGTTTAAGCGTGCCACTGCTAAGGATGGTATTTTAGCTGAGGTTAAGAAGCGCAAACATTACGAGAAACCCAGTGTAGCCCGTAAGAAGAAGTCTGAAGCTGCTCGCAAGAAGAAGAAATTCTAAGGAGGCAGCACTTGTGAGTTTGGCGTTGCGTTTGACAGAAGATATGAAAACGGCAATGAAGGAGAAGGATAAGACTCGCTTATCCGTAATCCGTTTGGTGCGCACGGCCATCAAAAACGCCGAAATTGATACACGGAAAACATTGACCGATGATGACATTCTGGCAGTATTGGGACGCGAATTAAAACAGCGGAGGGACTCGCTGGAGGCGTTCGAGCAGGCTGGTCGAACTGATCTGGCTGATGAAACCAATGCTGAGATTCGCGTGCTGATGGAGTACCTTCCGCAGCAATTGTCTGAAGTAGAAGTAACTGAGATCGTTCGGCTTGTCATTCAGGAAACAGGCGCTGCAGGGAAGTCAGACATGGGCAAGGTAATGTCTGCACTGATGCCGCGTGTGAAAGGGCAAGCAGATGGAAAAACAGTCAATCGAATTGTGAATCAACTGCTCTCGTAACCTCTAGTCAAATGATAAACCACACCCGGTGCTTCCGGGTGTGGTTTTTTGCATGAAACAGGGGTCTGTCGCATATGGTCTACCGAGGGAAGGAGCGATTGGATTGGCTGGAACTTGGACAAACCGAATCAAACTGGCTACTGCGAGCCTGCTTGAAGTACCGAAGGATACGTTAATCGATCTGCCGCGGGTCACGCTCGTAGGGGGGCTTCAACTGCTGGTTGAGAATCATAAAGGAATTGTCTCGTTTGATGATCAAGTGCTTACTCTGGCACTTACTCAAGGCCATCTGGTCATCCGTGGACATGCATTAGTCGTAAAATCCATTTTTGAAAAAGAAATCAACATTGAAGGCACGATAGAGCACGTGGAATATCGTCATTAACAGGAGGCGTACCCAATGCTTGGGACATGGTTGGCAGACTTCGTGGCAGGATATGTCACCATAAGTTGTTATGGCAGACACGTACCGGAATTCATTAATCGAGCGACCCAAAATAGGCTGGTCGTTTGGGATATTTCCCACCAAGCAGATGGCAGTACGCGTCTAACTACACTTCGAAAAAACATCCCGTTTTTGCGCCGGATTGCCCGTGAGACGAAAATCAAGTTTCGGTTTGGACAAAGAGTAGGCTTGCCTTTTATTGTTGGACAAGTGGTCAGCAGAAAACTGTTTCTCGCCGGCGCGCTTGTGTTTATCGTTGGTCTTTACATGTTATCTTCGTTGGTGTGGAGTGTTGAAGTGGAAGGTGAGAAAACGGTCAGTCCCGAGACCGTTCAGTCTGTGGCTGCTGAACTTGGAATCCGAAAATGGCAATGGATCAGGAGTTTGCCTGACACTGATATCCTGCAATTGAAGATGCAAGAGAAAATGCCGCAAATGTCGAATGTGCTGGTGATTTTACAAGGTACCCGGGTACTGATTAAAGTGGATGAAAAGGTTCCTCCAACTGTACCGCAAAATACAGTTCCCCAGAACATCATTGCTGTTAAAAAAGGTACGATCCGATCTGTACAAGCTATTAAAGGAAAAAGTGCAGTAAGCACCGGGCAGTTGGTGCAACAAGGGCAGCTGTTAATCTCAGGTTCGATTGGTGATGGACAGACTTTCGTAGCAGCGCGGGGAGATGTTCTCGCGGAAGTATGGTACACTTCTGTTATAGACGTTCCGCTCAAAGTGAATCAGGATCAAATGACCGGGGAGAAGATTACGAAGGATTTTGTGGTGTTTGGCAATAAACCCATTCAGGTATGGGGGTATGGCCAGTCCCCTTTTGTGAGTACAACTGCGCAGGAGCATGATTTCAATCTTGCCTGGCGAGGGTATTCCTTGCCGATTACGGTGAAACGAGTGGATTACTTTGAAACTCAGCCGGTGGAAATTACCCGCACGCCCGCAGAAGCCAGAGAATTAGCGCTGAAGTTGGCCCAAAACGATGCGGCTGCAGGGGCTGGCGAAACGTTTAAACTACTGGAGCAGAAATTTGTCGTGGAACCTGAAGTCAGAGACGGTGTGTTTCACGCCCAAATATTGACCAAAGCAGAAGAACAAATCGGTAGAGCAGAGCCGCTGAGCGGTCCGTGACAGGAGTAGGCAGAAATCTGTAAAAGGGATGATGGAACTTTTGGGTAACGAATCCATAACAAAAAAAATAACGCTGCGAGACAATCAGGAAGCGAAGCTGCTGTTTGGCCCGCAGGATGTGAATTTGAGATTGATTGAACAAGGTTTTGCTGATGTGAACTTCGTTTCACGCGGCAACGAATTATCGTTTACAGGCACAGATGACGAGTTGGAAACGGTAAGTGAACTGTTTAACGTGTTAATCGCCTTGATCAGGCGCGGACAGCTTTTGACAGAACGAGACGTATCCTATGCTATAGAGATGGCCAAACGAGGCTCCGCAGCAGTTCTGATCGAGTTGTATACAGAGGAAATCGGCACCACTTTTAAGGGCAAGTCCATTCAGGTGAAGACACTGGGACAGCGCCAGTACATTCAGGCGATTCGGAAACAGGATATTGCGTTTGGCATTGGTCCTGCAGGTACCGGTAAAACGTACCTGGCTGTGGTGATGGCTGTGACAGCGTTGCGCAAAGGAACCATCAAGCGGATCATTTTGACGCGGCCAGCTGTGGAAGCCGGTGAGAACCTCGGGTTCTTGCCTGGCGATCTGCAGGAGAAAGTGGATCCATATCTGCGGCCCCTTTATGATGCGCTGTACGATGTATTGGGTCAGGAAAATGTCGCCAGGTCGATGGAACGCGGCATTATTGAAGTGGCGCCGTTAGCCTATATGCGTGGAAGAACACTGGAGGATGCGTTTGTTATTCTGGATGAAGCGCAAAATACGACTCCAGAACAGATGAAAATGTTTTTGACAAGACTTGGTTTTGGTTCCAAGATGGTAATTACAGGTGACGTGACCCAAATCGACCTGCCAAGAGGCAAACTGTCCGGTTTAAATGAGGCCAGCCGCATCTTGCAGCAGGTGAAGGACATTGAATTTTGCTTTTTAACTGAACAAGATGTGGTTCGCCACCACCTCGTGCAGAAAATTATATCTGCTTATGAACAGGATGCGGAAGACAAATTGGCGAGTGAGAAGAGGTAACAATGAATTTTGTAACAAATCTGCGTCAGCTTACGTTAAGCCCCAGGTTAAGAAAAAGCAAGCGTTTGCGAGCGGCCATCTATCTAGTATTGGCCGCTATTCTCTATGTAACTTTTGTCGGCGACATCTTGCCTGCCAGATACAGCTACCATGCAGATGACGTTGCCACGTCAGATATTCGGGCGCCAATCGATGCGGTGGATACCTATCAGACTGGCCAACTGAGTACAGAAGCGCTTGCCAAGGTTACTTCTGAATATAATTTGGACCCTTCTGTTAAAGAACGGGTGTTAAGCGATACCAATAAATTATACGACGCAGTGAATCAGCAGCTCACTCAGAAGGATTCGACTGCCAACCAGAAACTGAATAATTTGACTGCAGATTCACCCTATCGAACACAACTGTCGACTGACAACTACAGCCTGCTGCTGTCGTTGCCGCAATCTTCATTAGACGATCTAAGACGCAACACGCAAACTATAGTCAACAGCGTTTTAAGTCAGAAATACACCGATAACGACTACAACAGCCGCGAAAGTGCGATCGACAACCTGCTGCTCCCGTTAGATCTGGATAAACAATCGCGTTTGGCGCTTAAAGCGATCCTGATGGTCGCACTCAAACCGAACATGGTGTTTGACGCGCAGAAAACGGAACTGGACAAAGCGGCGGCTTTAAAACAGATTCAGCCCGTGCGCATTACCAAAGGGGATTTAATTATCCGCAAGGGCGAGTTGATCACGCCGCTTGTAATGAGCCAGTTAAAAGACCTCAATTTACTGTATGAATCGCCCAATTACCGTATGTACATCGGGTTTGCGGTGTTGATTTTGTTTTTGCTTGGGCTGCTGGAAGCCAGTCAATACTTGTTCCGTACATTGTTATTAAACAATAACCTGCTGCTTTTGCTCTTAAGTATCGTAATTGTTTTTAGCGCGCTGGCGATGAAACTGGTGGAGATTGTTGCCTACAACTCTCCCAATACATCGTTTGCGCAAAATGCCGGTTATCTGGTTCCGGTTGCGTTAGGGGCTTTATTGTCTACTGTTTTGTTTGATATTCCACAAGGATTTATTGTAACAATTCTGCTGTCGCTGCTCACAGGAGTAGAGTTTGATTTTCGTTATCAATTTTTGTTTGTTGCCCTTTTTTCAGGTATTGCAGCTGTATTCTCTGTGGCGAGGGTCAAGCACCGGCTGGTGATCATGCAGGCGGGTGTTTGGGTTGCACTCATTAATGTGCTGGCCATCGGCAGCATGCAGGCGCTCTTATCCGCAACGGATGGCGGACTGTCCGGGATCCTGGAATCTTTATTGTTTGGTGTCATGAATGGCTTCATTTCATCGGTACTTACGATTGGCACGCTGCCATTTTTGGAGAGCGCGTTTGGACTGCTTACACCCGTGCGGCTGCTTGAGCTGTCCGATCCGAATCATCCTTTGCTGAAAAAGCTGCTCATGGAAGCGCCCGGTTCCTATCATCACTCGCTCATTGTTGGCAATCTGGCGGAGGCTGCTGCCGAAACAGTTGGGGCCAATGCACTCCTCTGCCGAGTGGGGTCGTATTTTCATGATGTTGGGAAAACGAAACGACCAGCTTTTTTCATTGAAAATCAATTCAGCAGAGACAATCCCCATGATAAACTGGCGCCCAGTCTATCGCATTTGATTATTACTTCACATGTCAAAGACGGATTGGAAATGCTGGAACAGTATCGCCTGCCTAAACCCATTCGGGATATTTGCGAGCAGCATCATGGTACAACCATTCTCCAGTATTTTTATCATAAAGCGGTGGAAGCCGACACAGAAAAAGGCAATACTATTGAAGCGGATCTGTTTCGCTATCCAGGTCCCAAACCGCAGACCAAAGAAGCAGCCATCGTCATGCTTTGTGACGCTGTGGAAGCTACAGTACGGGGGATGTCCCGCCCGACTCCGAACCGGATTGAAGCCGTGATTCGGAAAATCATTCGGGAGCGGCTGAATGACGGACAGCTCGACGAGTGCGACCTGACGCTGAAGGATTTGGACAAGGCGGCGGAAGCGTTCATGCTCACGCTCAATGGAATTTACCACAACCGGATCGAATATCCAGATACGCCTGAATTGCCAGCGTAGTACAGATTTGGAGGGATGCGGATTGTCGTCCATACAGGTCGATTTGTTAAACGAACACGAGTACAGTTTTGCATTTGATTTGGAACCCTTTATTATCCGCGTTATTGAAGCCACTGCGGCAGATCAGCAGGTTCATGATATTGAGGTCAGCATTTCGTTGATAACGGATGAAGAAATTCACAAACTGAATCGTGACTATCGTGGCAAAGATGCGCCTACTGATGTGTTGTCGTTCGCGTTAAGAGACGAGGATTCAGTTTTACAGGAAGCAGGGGAACTTGAGCTGTTGGGTGACATACTGATCTCTGTGCCAACAGCAAGCAGGCAGGCGGAAGAGTATGGGCATTCGCTTGAGCGGGAGTTGGCGTTTTTGGCTGTTCATGGCTTTTTACACTTGTTGGGTTATGATCATGCAGCGACCGAACAGGAGCAGGAAATGTTCGGTATTCAGGAGCGCATTTTGACTTCACTGGAGATCATACGGTGAAAGCCTGTCAGGCATTATGGAGGAGTTTTCAGTATGCGTCCCAGGGAATGACTTGGGCGCTGCGAACGCAACGAAATATGCGGATTCACTTTAGCATTGCATTTCTTGCGATGCTGTTATGTCTGCTGTTCGATTTGTCGCGAATTGAGATTATTCTTGTGTTTTTTGCGATTGTCGGTGTGATTAGTGCTGAATTATTTAATACTGCGGTGGAAGCTGTGGTAGACTTAGTCACAAGCGAATATCAGATGTTGGCAAAAATTGCGAAGGATGTTGCGGCTGCCGCTGTCTTGTTGTCTACTCTGCATGCGGTCATCGTCAGCTTCTTCGTCTTTTTTGACAAGCTGTTCCCACTCAGGCTTCGTCATTTACGGGATTTATCTACATATTCAGTGTTTTTGGCGTTTGTCGGCTTAGGGATCCTGATGCTTTTGATCTTTAGCGGGAAGGCCTGGCTCGCCAAAAAAGCATAGGAGGCATCGCGCCCTGGACAGCAACAGACCCGCATCAGATCGACTGCTGGAGGCAGCGCGTAAAGCACGGGAATTGGCTTATGTGCCGTATTCACATTTTCCGGTCGGTGCAGCGATTCTGGTGGAAGGCGGCGAAATCATCACCGGATGCAATATTGAGAACGCTTCTTATGGGCTGACCAATTGTGCGGAGCGTACAGCAGTGTTCAAGGCCGTGTCGGAGGGGAAAGGCCCAATTGTCCATATTGCAGTAATTGCTGATACGCCAGGTCCTTGTGCGCCATGCGGCATGTGCAGGCAGGTGTTGGTCGAATTTTGCGGACCTGACACGCCTGTATTACTCTCGAACCTTAACGGGAAGATAAGAGAAACCACAGTCGGCAGCCTGCTGCCAGATGCTTTTAGAAAAGAGGATCTAAATGAAAACACCGTTTAAATCTGGCTTTGTTACTTTGGTCGGCCGTCCCAATGTGGGGAAATCCACTTTGATCAACCAACTGGTCGGGCAGAAGATCGCGATCATGTCAGATAAGCCGCAGACGACCCGCAATCGGATCTCTGGTGTCGTCAATCGCGACGATGCGCAGATTGTGTTTCTGGATACGCCAGGAATTCATAAACCCCACCATCGCATGGGCGAATATATGGTGGAAACAGCCATTTCCACGCTTGGTGAAGTGGATGTCATTTTATTTGTCGTCGATGTTACAGAACATTACGGCAGCGGCGAAGAGTTCATCATCGAGAAGTTAAAAGACGTTAATACTCCAGTGTATCTCCTGATGAATAAAGTAGATTTAGTGCCCAAAGAAACGCTGCTGAAAACGATTGACAGTTATCAACAGCTGTTCCCGTTCAAAGAAATTATTCCGATTTCTGCCAAAAAGGGCGATAACCTGGATCGCCTGGTGCAGCTCGTGGTGCAGGAGCTGCCGGAAGGTCCACAGTACTATCCTGCTGGCCAGGTGACTGATCACCCGGAACGTTTCATCGTGATGGAATTAATCCGTGAAAAGGTTCTTCAATTGACACGCGAGGAAATTCCGCATTCGGTGGCAATCGAAATTGAAGTGATGAAAAAGCGGGAAGGCCGGGATATTGTCGACATCAATGCCGCGATCTACACGGAGCGGGATTCCCAAAAAGCCATTCTGATCGGAAAAGGCGGCGAAATGCTGCGCAAGGTGGGGCAGCTTGCCAGGCGCGACCTTGAGACGCTGCTCGGATCCAAAGTCTATTTGGAGCTTTGGGTGAAAGTCAAAAAGGATTGGAGAAATCAGGAGGTTTTCTTGCGGAATTTCGGCCTTAGTAACCTTGAGTGACCCTATTTAATAGAATGTAGTAAGCCTTCATATTTTACGCTCAATACTCGTTTGCCATCATTTCCATAGTATAACAAGATACGATCATGAAGAATTTAAATACACACAAGGCACTATTGTTCTTCATTCTAAGACAGGAAGGATGAACTACCGTGCGTGAATTTTCATGGAAGTATTTTAAGGCTACTGGAACCATT
>JAQBPP010000341.1 GCA_028287455.1 Bacilli bacterium
TCCTGGTAATTGCTCACTTGTCCGCGATTCGGCTGGAAATTAATCATCGTGCCAGAACCATCTGGTATAAACAGGTAGCCATCCTGACCTGTTGATTTATCAGCGCTAAATGCAGGGTACAGCATGAGCCAAACGAGGCTGTACTTGTTTTCTTTAATACCTGCATCGATTACCTTAGTTTCGAGATAATCATCCTGAATCCGGACTTGCACAGGGATCGTTAACTGTTTTGCCGGCATCTGGAACGTAAACTGGAATCCGCCATCAATTTGCTTCCAATCTGCAATTTTCGTCTGTTTCGAGGAATCCGAATTAACCTCTTCCAAAAAGCTGCTCTCATTGGCTTGCGGTTTTTTATTCGTCAAATCAATGTAGCCGAAACGCAAGGGTGACACAATGCGCTGTGCTGCGCTGGCACTATCCGGACCATTCCCATACTGTGCAGGGTCAGGATAAGAACTATACTCATTCCCGTTGCGTTTATCGTCCAGAATAAAGTGGCCTGTTTTAGGGTCTGCTTTTAAGATCAGGGTCGGCGTTTGCGCCACTACCTGAAAGTCGCTGTCCCCTGGAAACGTCACTTTGCCCCCAGCCGCTGATGCTCCGCTGCTGGCTCCGGTTGAAGCAGAGTTGCCTGAAGCAGCAGGGGTACTCGTGGTGCTGTTAGTGGTGCTGTTTGTCGAATTGCCGGTCGTTGTGTTGGTATCTGCCGCTACTGAATTGACGAAGAAGCATGATCCAATCAACAGCGTGACGGCTGTAAGGACTGCACCTTTTTGCACTCCTTTTCTCATCGTATCGATACCTCCTGATAGATCCCGTAAACGAAGTCAGTGACCTGGCTTGACAATCCGAATATAATCGCGATTAAAACCCACAATACAAGCAATGTGAACAGCGATAACAACACGTTTACAACCGTTTCTCCAAAGCTGTAATTCTGCTGGGCCTGAATTTGCCAGAAGAACAACAAGGCGCACCAGCAAAGCATAACCGTATTGAAGAAGTGGAAGATGGATGCTTCATTCGTAGTCAAAATGTTTGAGATTAAAGTAAGCGGTAAACCGATAAGAATCACTGGGCTGAGCGCATAAGAGCTGCCGATGATCACATCGCGGAATCGTCCTTCCCCACGATAGATCGAGTTAATCAAGTAATTTGACACAATCCAGGAAACCCATCCTGCAACAAACCCGATCACGATATTGCTTACATTGATCGCATAAATCGGTGTGTTGTTAAAAGTGAAACTGGTGTAGACATTGTTAATTCCGAGCGAAATGGCAACCAAAATCAACAGGAACCAGGCACTCCACAAGCTGCCTTTTTTCTCGTAACGAATCGAGGCAAATCCATCCAATGGATGTTTTAACACATAAATGGTGTGACGCAGGTGGTTAATGAACGAATAATCGAACCATACCTTACTGTTTTTGGATCTTCTCCAGCCAAATTTCTTCGCCAGCGCGGTCCATATATTACCAATTATCAGCAAGATGACGACTGTCGAAGCAGCAAATCCAAAATACTTCTGGAACCAGGACAACCGAATTTTCCAATAGGAATCAGAGTACCCTTGCTGATCTCCTGCGAGCCGGTAATCGGCCATCGCTTCATGGTAATCCCCTTTTTGGTAGCTCGCTTTTGCCAAACCTTCATATGCAGGGAAAAAGTAAGTGTTAAAGAATAGAATTTTTTGCCAATAAGGCTCACTCTCTGCATAATGGCCAGTTTGAGTTAAACTGGAAGCGGTTTGTACCAAGTTCGCAAACTCAGTTAAGCGAAACTCTTGCAATGTGTTGGAAGCAGCATCCAGAACGTACAGATTATTCTTCGAGTCGGACGCAATGCCGGTAGGTGTTCTGGATAAACCGATAATATCGGTTCCCACATTGGGCGCGGAAGGATTGTTGTTCTGCTGTCCACGCAAACCGCCGCTGCCCCAATAGAACAGCAGACTTCCGCTGGGATCATACTGCCAAATGCGACCTGTCAGTTTGTCAACTGCGGTAACATTTCCGTTATGATCCACAGTCAGTGCAACAAACTGTGAATTCACCACATTCCCACTTTGGGTAAACGGCGGAATTCCAAATGTCTTATCTTTGAAGACATTCTGACCGGCCAGGTTGATTTTCTTGATCTCTTCCTTTTGCAGGCCAATGGTGGTGGTGTAAATAAAGCCGTACTTATCGATCGCAACGTTGTTGACCGAACCCGGTAATTTGCTCAGTTCGAGCGCTAACTGCTGCTTCGTGTAGAAAATACGTTTCAGTGTATCAAAGATCGAGTAATCGGTTTTATTGGTACCATAAAACGATTGGAACGCTCCATCTGGAGCAAGTTCTAACAGTCCTTCGTATCCACCGAGTGTTGCGATATACATGAATCCACGCTTATCGACAACAACTTTGATTGGGTCGAATTTAAATGTATCTGGAATGAAGACTGATTTCGGCTCCATAATTGGCTGATGCTTTAACGTTCCATCCGCATTTAAAACCACGATCCGCTTATTGCCTGTATCGGCAATATAGATATCGCCATTGTCATTGACAAACACACCTTGCGGAGCTTTAAGCGGGCTATCAGGCAGAGTGATAGCACGAACGAAATTTCCGTCCGGATCGAACTGCACTACCCGATTGTTGTTTGTGTCTGCGACATAAATCTGATCGTTGCTGTCAATGTAAACGCCTTGAGGCTGATTTAATGGACTGTAAGTGCCATTAATATGCAAATCCTTGCCAATGACATTCACAGGTTCATAAGCGGTCTCAGATGGCATATTAAATCCATAACTGTCTTGAGTAAATGTTGTATAAGGTACCTCTGCATGCACTGGGAACGCCTTAATGCCGGCCACTACCACCCAGACTGCCAAGAAAAGCAGTACCCATCTGCTTTTCAATGTTTTCATCATCCAACCTCCGCTCTATTCTAGTAAGAGGGGTACATAACAAGTTTATTTGATGCCAGAATGCGCCATTGTTGCAATCATTCTTCGCTGTTGGAACAAGAAAATGATTAAGTTTGGCACGAACATCAATAATCCGCCGGCTGCCGCCGCACCCTGACGTGCTACGCTGTTTGCTAATCCACTGGTAATTGTACTTAGATAAAACGGCATAGTTTTCATACTTTCATCCTGCATATACAGGTTGGAAGTCTCCGTATTCGACCAAGCGGCCTGGAAGGCGATGATAGACATGGTAGCAACTGCCGGCATGGCCAGTGGTATCACGATACGCAGAAAAATGGTAATTTCAGAAGCGCCATCAATCTTGGATGCTTCCATTAATTCGTTCGGAACTCCGTCAACGAACTGTTTAATTAAAAACACCCCTGCAGAGTTCGCCAAAAGTGGGAACACATGGCCCATATACGTATTCATAATTCCCAGATGGCTGACTACCACGTAGCGAGGAATCCCCACTGCCTCCGGCACAAACATCAAGGAAGTTACAATTGACGCAAACACAAACCCTCGGCCTGGAAATTCATGTTTGGACAAGGGATACGCAGCCAATGCGCCAATGATGGTCATGCCAAACACTGCTAAAAAAGTGACTATGACACTGTTGAAGATGTAGCGCGTAACCGGAATTACAGTCGATTGAGTAGCGTTTAACAAATCGACAAAGTTCTGAATAGTCGGGTTGCGCACCAGAAAAGTAGGCGGATACAAGAACAATTCCTGGTAAGGTTTAAACGCGGTACTGAAGATGTAAACGATCGGAAGCAGCATGAAGACTGACAGCACCGTTAACATGATCAGCAGGAAGAGTTGAAAACCATCCATCCGCTTCAGTTTGCTGCTTCTTTTTAAAGGAAATGTATTTTTTAACCGGGCAACGAGCGTAGACATTATTCATCCCCCCTTGTACCGAACAAGCGATATCCGAGTCGGTTTGCCAAGTAGATAACCACCAGCAAGACGACGGATGTTGCGGCAGCATAGCCCATTTCAAACCTGATAAAACCATAGTCATCAATATGATTGGTAATTAACTGACCGGCATATTCAGGTGTCGGGTTTTGTCCGGATAATTCCACCCCGATCGCACCTGCTTTAAACGTACCAACAATGGCCATTACGGCGCTAAAGAGCATTTGCGCTTTCATGGAAGGAATGGTAATGTACCAGATTTCTTCCAATCGACTTTTAATCCCGTCAATTCGTCCAGCTTCATACAGTTCAGGATTGACATTCAAAATGCCGGCAATCATGGCCAGGAAGCCAAGACCCATCGCTGCCCAAACTGACACAATAATCATGATGTTCATCAGATAATTTTTATCAGTGACCCACAAAATGGGTTTATCAATCCACCCTAATTGCAGCAGCATACTGTTCAGGTAGCCTGTTCTGGCGCCGGCGAATATGACGCCCCAGACGACGCTCATTGCAACGCCTGCAGTAAGCGAAGGAGCATAAATGGCTAACGCATAAAATCCGCGGATTGTTTTCGGCACCTGTGTAATCAGCCAGGCCAAAAAGAAGGAGGCTACATATCCAACGGGTCCCACGATTACCGCAAATCTAAACGTGTTTGGCAGCACATATTGCAAGAAAATTGTATCTTGCGAAAACAGGTTTTGGTAGTTCAACCACCCAATATAATAGGGCGATTGAACTGTATTGAAGTAGGTGAAGCTGAGATACACCGCTGCTATAATTGGCAAGATAATAAAAAACACGAAACAAATTAGAAATGGGGCAATGAATAAATAGGACAAGCGGTGCTTCCACATCTCAGTTAACAGCCGTCTTACCCGACTCACATGAGCTTGAGAGTTGATTGGACTGTTAAGATTCAAATTGGTCTCTAAATTACCTGACATATTTATCCCCCCCAGTCCATGGCTGTGTAATGACAGGCAGATCAAGTGTTTTTGAATAGTTGCCATTTTGATCGACATAATGGAATTCTTCCTGTTTTCTAAGCAGCTCTTGATTGATGTTCATAATCGCTGTTTCCAGTGATTCGCGTGGATTTTTCAAATTCTTATCGTCTACCACCGAACGGTTCCATGCATTTAACATTTCACGTCCAGTCATATAAGAACCAGGAACGTTTGGCAGCTCCTTGATCCATTTCCACTGCTGTAAAATCACGTTCAATTCACTGCGTTCCCATGGCATTTGTACGAACGCAGACACATTCGCGGTGTTCCAGCGGAATGTTTCCCCGTTGTACTGTTCCAGGTCATTGCCAAACTGCGCCTGAATATCGGAGGATTCCCACCATTTCAAAAACTGCCAGGACTGGTCGATTTTCGACGACTTGGCCATAATCATATCGGCCGTACTCGCCGACGCACCTGACCATCTCGAAATGGATCCATCAGGCTGGATCATCCCTGGGATGGGCGCCATTCCCCATTCCCCATTCAACTCTGGGGCTGCGACCTTCAACTGGAGATACATGTTGAAATCGGTCACGCCAATCGGTAAAAACCCTTGCCGGAAATCATTGAAGAAATTCGGCACTTTTTGCTGCATGCCATAAATATTGAACAAATCGGTCCACTGCTGAAAACCGTTAAACCCTTGCGGCGAATCCAGACCAGATTTCATACCGTCTTTGGAATACAGTTCTCCACCGTTTTGGTAGACCAACATCGACCAATCAGCTGGGTCCTGATAGAAATTCATGTTGTTTTGCAGCAAGGTCGGCAGTATATCATAGACATCCTGCCAGGTATTCGGCACGCTCAACCCCAAACGTTTCATGATATCTGTCCGGTAGTAAAGCACCTTAAATGATTGGGTTTCCGGTATAGCGTAATACCCATGATCGAAGAAATACGGCAGCATGGCTCCCGGTGCATACTGATCAAATAGCTGCTTGGAATCAGGGAATTTCGAAAGATCAAGTCCTGCTCCCCGCAGCGCCAAATCGAATGGTTGTTCCGACGTAACACCAAGTGCTAGATCCGGTTGATTTCCGGCAGCATTTGCCAAAATGATTTGCTGGCTGTTTTGAATCACGTTCACCTTGACTTTAATGCCCGTTTGCGGTGTAAACCGCTGATCAGCGAGCGCCTGCAATTCGTTTGCATAATCACGGCCGCGCTGCATCCAAATATTTAATACCTTAGGGTTGTTTTGATTAATTAAAGAATAGCGTCCCGAAAAGGAGTTGAAGAACGACATTGCCGTACTCCTCACTTCTTGAAACCAATTGGCCTGCATGGTTGGAAACGATTGATTTGCAGGTACAATGTAAATTTTATCAAGCTGCAGCGGGCTTTGTTTTAATGACGTCAAATAGCCGTCCACGCCGCTCTGAATAGTAGAGATATGGTCAATCCGAAACGGAATGTCGTTTTTGTTGTTTAACAGATTTTGAATATCCTGCTGATCCGCTAAGAAACTTTGTGCAATGTCATCCCGTTTGCCGTTGGTTTGAACCATCATCGTTTCCATCGTTTTCAGCTGATCCCGGATTGTCGACAAACGGTCGGTTAATCCTGGCAGATCCTTATCGATGTTCCAGGTCCGGTAAGGGTCGGTCTGACCGCCCGTCAGCGCCTGCAAGTCGGCAACAACACTGCGAAGTTCAGCACCTACTGTATCCAATTGTTCCAACAGCGGCACAAATGGTTCATAGATGGAAGTCATCGTGAGCGTATGATGGCCTTTTGTTAAATAAAACTCAAAGGGTTTATTGTTGGAATCGCTCAGGATCATTCCCGTCCAGCCTGTGTCATAAGGGAAGCGATAATTCAGCAGTTCCTGAAATGGCACTTTGCCATCGACAGCAATTGAGCGGAACGAGGACAAATTGGTTGTAAAGCGCTGCAAAGCGCGCATGCCAAGTTGATAACGGCCGTCTGCTGCAACGTCGAATGACCAACTGATCGATCGTCCGCCTTTGCTCCAACTGCTCCCTCCGACCGTATTGAAGACGATATTGTTTGTTGCAGCAGGTGTATTATAAGGATCTACGTCTGATTGCATTTGAATAGCCTGATCGTCTTTCCAGGTGAGATTCTCCGCTTCCATAGTAACCGCTTGCCCTTGTCCGCTATCTTTGGGATAGGCGGCGGCTACTTGTGCATAAGCTTTGACCTGGTTTGGAGGCGTCAGATGAAGAGCATCAATTGCGATCCCTCCGCGAGCGATCGTCATTCGAATCGTATGGGTTCCTTTTGATAAATTCCACGTGAGAGGTGAAGCATAAGCGCCTTGCTGATCTTTAAAAGGTTGATCGATCCACTCATCGAGTTGTGTGGATCCAGGGCGAATCTGGTCGCCGAACTGATCGGTTTTGGTTGGCAGAACATCCTTCCAATGTCTCACAAATGAAATGTTCCGCGACTCCAGATAAGGAAAATTCCCATCGACACTAATATCCATCAAGATCGGGCCGCTATATGGATTGTTCGCCATATCCACCGACTTGTAGTTCATATCCAGTTGATACAATCCAGGCTGGTCAATCTGAACCAGATACTCGATCCAACCGTTTTCACTGTCCCACTGGAGCACATTGTTTTTACCGCCAAAAGAGGTGACTGAAGTTTTTGCATCGGTCGACTGAGCCGAAAAGTCAGCCCCAGCAAGCGTTACAGACTGAGTGCCGTCTTTGGCTCCGGCAGTCCGCCAGCCCTTCAGCACATCCACATAGAGCGGCAGTTGAGTATCTACAGCACCAATGGCTGTAGGTGTAGAACCACCTGCGGCAGCCAGCTGCGGAGCAGCAGCTTGAGCAGGCGTCGCAGCAGCCTGATCCGCTTGCACGCGACCCGTATGGATGGTCGGCAGTGCGGTTGAACCAGCCAATAATGCAGATAAGAAGAATGCCCAATATTTTTTGCTCAGTTTATGCTTCGCTTTAATACGGCCCACTTGAATCTTCCTTCCCGCCGCAAATTTCAATCCGTTAGCAAAATTCCTGTATCTTTGTCGAAGAACAGCACTTTATGCATATCAAATGCAACACTGACCTTCATGTCATCGTCGTAAGAATTGCGAGGATTCGCGCGCACCACTAAACTGTTTTTAGCGCCAATGTCAATGTGCAGGTAACGGTCCGATCCCATAAACTCGCTGAATTTATGAATGCCGGTAACCACCGATTCCGGGAATGTATCAAAGACGATCTGATCAAAGCTGATGTTTTCAGCGCGAATACCTAACGTAACATTGCGGTCAATCAAATTGTTTTTCCGCAGCACATGCGCCTTGCCATCAGGAACCTTGACCGAAAGCCTATCTGTTCTAAATTCAAGGTCTCCCTTACGTTCATACAGGGTGCCTTCAATAAAATTCATTGGAGGGTTTCCGATAAACCCCGCCACGAAAGTATTGGCCGGTCTGTTGTAAATTTGCTCTGGTGTATCTACCTGTTGAATCAAGCCGTCTCTCATTACCACGATTCGAT
The DNA here is from genome assembly GCA_028287455.1 of Bacilli bacterium. Taxonomy (GTDB): domain Bacteria; phylum Bacillota; class Bacilli; order Tumebacillales; family JAQBPP01; genus JAQBPP01. The sequence goes on from JAQBPP010000341.1 coordinate 8,394, forward strand.
CGCCCATTGTCATGGCCTCGATCTGATCGTGCGTCACATAGATCGTAGTTACACCGATTTGCTTATGCAAACTGATGATTTCAGCGCGCATTTGCACACGCAGTTTCGCATCAAGGTTCGACAAGGGTTCATCCATTAAAAACGCTTTCGGCTGACGCACAATCGCACGCCCAAGTGCAACCCGCTGGCGTTGACCACCGGATAATTCCCGAGGTTTACGCTCCAGAAACTGTGCAATTTCCAAGACTCTCGCTGCACGTTTTACACTGGAATCGATTTCATGCTTCGGTTGTTTACGCAAACGAAGCCCAAACGCGATGTTTTCATAC
>JAQBPP010000345.1 GCA_028287455.1 Bacilli bacterium
CGCCTAAGTTCGCATAATTATTTGCCATATAAAAGAAAACCTCTGCCAAAGAGGCGTCCAACTCATTGATTACATGATTCAAGATATCATTAGACTCTTCATAAGCTCCGAGCTCGCTCAAAACCCCGGCCAAATTGCAGTGGTGAATCGGATTGGACGGCTCCAGCTCGACCGAACGTCGAAAGTACTTCTTAGCTTTGAAAAGATCATGGCGATCCAGATACTGCACCGCTCGCTGAAAAAAGTAAGCTGCATCGAAGCGAATGGGAATTACCCGCCCAACTTCACGTTTTGGCAACTCCATCTTGGAATTCGTTTTCCGCTGATCCATAGCGATGCACCTCCAGTGAACTAGTAGAAAGCCATATTATGTCCACTTCATTATGAAGTATATCATAAAAGCACGGTCAATCCCATCCGTAACCGGCCTGCAGGTTTCAGTCGGCAGTGTTAGCTGCGCTTCTTTACACCAGCATCTTTTTTACATAATCTTGCCTGTTCTTGCAGAATCTAGAGGGGACAAATAAAGGAGGGTAACCTAATGCGCGTGAAACAACAAACAGCTTCGAAGGCCCTGCTAGCAGTAAGTTCATTTCTAACCGCATCGCTGTTGTTTTCTGCAGCTGCTGCCGCACAGGATCAAGTGAACGCATCGGTGAATGGCCATGCCGGAAGTGGTGCGGGACGTCTGCAGCATATGCAAATTCAAAGTTCTGTTCAATTGCCGCCGCATGCCTGGCGTGAGGCGCAAGAGGCTGCCCTGGACGCTATGCAGAAGAAATTAAAAAAGTATGCCAAAATCTCTGCGACTCAAGCTGACAAAGTCGCAGAAAAAGAGGCCCCAGGCACCAAAATTCAGCGTACTACGCTGCAAGCGGTGGGACCTAATCTCGTTTATATCGTGATGCTCAAAAATGATACTGACCGCTATTTGGTGGTCATCGATGCGGGCAACGGCAACGTGTTGGACAAACGTCACCTGACACCCCGTCCAGCTCCTGCGCCTGCGCCCGCCCAATCCAGCGCCGATTGATCGACATCTGATCGCGGATTCAGCGAGCTAAGGAACGAATGTTTTTTCTTAAACTCTTGCTGTAGTAATGCCAAGCTGTTTTTGGTATTTCCCTGATCGATCCGAGTAGATTTTGGCCGGACGATCTCCCTTGAAGAACATCACCTGCACCAGTCCTTCACCTGCATACACTTTGGCCGGGCGGTCGGTCGTATTGGAAATTTCCAGGGTGACAACGCCTTCCCAGCCCTTCAAATGGCGTGACATTCGGAATGATGCCGCATCTGGCATAAGTGGACTTGGCCACCGCGATCGTCACTACATCGTCTGGGATTCGCCAATATTCGAGTGAATGAGCCAGGGCAAACGAATTGGGCGGAATCAGCACATATCTGCCTGTTCCATCCGAAATGACTTCCAGATTCTCCAGCATCGACTCGTCAAATCGCTTGGGGTCGATCGGTGTCGTCCCCTTTTTGACGATTTGGAAGTTTTCGCCAACCTGCAGGTCATAGCCAAACGAACTGACACCAAACGAGATCGCCTTGGCCCCTCCTTCCAACTGATTGACGCTCCCTTTGTGAAACGGTGTAATCATGCCCTGCTCACATAGTTCAATGATTTGTTTGTCGTTTAAGATCATTTTGTTTTCCCCCGTACATCTGCTGTTCCATGCCGACGCTCCAGTTCCCCAAGCACATCAGAGAACGATACTCCTTCATTGCGCAAAAGCACCAGCGTGTGATAAAACAGGTCGCTCGCTTCACAAACCAGCTCGTTTGCATCGCGGTTTTTGGCTGCCACGACCACTTCAGTGGCTTCTTCACCGATTTTTTTGACAATTTTATCGGTCCCTTTGTCAAACAAATAGGTGGTATACGCGCCGGCCGGACGCTCGATGAACCGCTTGTCAATCGTGTCAATCAATTCAGTAATAATGGACAGCCTGGGCGCGGAAGTTTCTGCTGCTGCGGCTGATCCACCGATGACCGTATTAAAAAAGCAGCTGGTTTCACCCGTATGGCAAGCTGGCCCTGCGGGATGCACTTCCACCAGCAACGTGTCGCCGTCGCAGTCATACGACAGTTTCACCACCTGCTGGGTGTGGCCAGACGAAGCTCCTTTATGCCACAACTCCTGGCGCGACCTGCTCCAGAACCAGACCTGACCAGACTCGATCGTGAGTCTTAGCGACTCGCGGTTCATCCAGCCCATCATCAGAACTTCTCGCGTGGCAACATCCTGCACAATCGCAGGAATCAAGCCGTCAGCTGTAAAACGCAGCGCGGGCACATCACCTGATAAAGTCATCTGACCGGCACCCCTTTCCCTTTCAAATAAGCTTTCACTTCACCAATCGAAGTTTCTTTAAAGTGAAAAATCGATGCGGCGAGCGCAGCATCCGCTTTCCCTTTGGCAAATACGTCATAGAAGTGATCCCGTTTGCCAGCCCCGCCGGACGCAATCACTGGCACGTGCACTGCTTCTGCCACCAACCGGGTAAGCTTCAAGTCGTAACCGTTCTTCATGCCGTCCTGGTCAAACGAGGTGAGCAGAATTTCACCCGCTCCCAAACTTTCCGCTTTTTTGGCCCAGTCGATCACTGACATGCCTGTAGCCGTGCGGCCGGCATGAATCATGACTTCCCAGTCCCCTTTGCTGCGGTTGTACTTGCCATCGATCGACACGACGATGCACTGGTTGCCGAAACGTTTTGCTCCATCGGTAATTAACTGGGGATTCTTCACGGCGGCCGAGTTGATCGCAATTTTATCCGCCCCGGCCTTCAGAATTTCACGCATGTCCTCGACCGACGCGATGCCACCGCCCACTGTGAACGGGATATAGACTTCTTCTGCCACACGCTGCACATAATCCATCATGGTGCCGCGATTTTCGAGCGTGGCTGTGATGTCCAGCAGGACCAGTTCATCAGCCCCTTCTTCATCATAAAAACGGGCAAGTTCGACAGGGTCGCCCGCATCACGCTGGTTGGTCAGAAACGAGACGTTTTTTACGACGCGCCCATTCTTGATATCGAAACATGGTATGATTCGCTTGGTTAACACTAAACCAGTGCTCCTTTAGCAGGGCGTCCTGCCACCAGTTCTCCAAAATTGCGCAGCATTTGCAGGCCGGTGCGCGAACTTTTTTCCGGATGAAACTGAATGCCCATGATATTGTCTTTCTGCACCATGGCTGGCACGTCGCCGTGATAATCAGTTGTGGCCACAATCACGCCACGGTCGAGGGGATCAACGTAGTAACTATGGACAAAGTACACCAGGTCGCCACGTGCAACCCCTGCGGTTAACGCACTAGGCCGCTCCAGTTTCAGCGTGTTCCAACCAATTTGCGGGATTTTAAAGTCTCCTTTAAACCGTTTGACATGCCCTGGAATCAAATTTAACCCGACATGCTGCCCATGTTCCTCCGATGTCGAAAAAAGCAGCTGCATACCCAGGCAGATTCCTAAAAACGGCTTGCCCTCTTTGGCCACCCGCCGGATGGAATCCAGCAATCCGGATTGCTTCAGGTAAAACATCGCATCGCCAAATGCGCCGACGCCTGGAAGCACCACCCCGTCAGCTGCCAGCACTTGTTCAGGGTCTGAGGTAACCATCGCTTCAAAGCCCACTGTCTGCAACGCTTTATGCACGGAGCGCAGATTGCCGACTCCATAATCGACGATCGCAATCATTTAAAGGACTCCTTTCGTGGACAATACGCCGCGAACAGTAGGATCCAGGGTACACGCTTCTTTTAGCGCTCCTGCAAACGCTTTGAAAATCCCTTCTGCCATATGGTGCGCATTTGCGCCATAATGCAGATTCACATGCAAGGTAACCCCGGCGTTCATCGCAAAACCAGTGAAAAATTCACGCACCAGCTCTGTATCAAACGTCCCGATGCGCGTTGTCTGAAATTCCGCATGATACACCAGAAAAGGTCGACCGGACAAATCGACTGTGACTTGGGCCAACGTTTCATCCATGGGCGTGAACCGGTTCCCATAGCGGCGAAGTCCGGCTTTGTCCCCCAGCGCCTGAGCAAAAGCCCGCCCCAGACAAATTCCAATGTCTTCCACCGTATGGTGATCATCAATTTCGATATCGCCCGCCGCCTGAATAGTTAAATCGAAACCGGAATGCTTGGCAAACAGATCGAGCATATGTTTGAAAAAGGGGACGGGAACATCCAACTGTCTTTGTCCCTCTCCATCAAGGTTCAATTCAAGCAAGATTTGCGTTTCTGTTGTATCGCGTTTGATCGAAGCAATCCGTGCAAGTTGGGCCATAGTTTACTGACCTTCTTTCTTTAAGCGAATTCGTACAGCCTCTGCATGAGCCGCCAGCCCTTCAGTCTCCGCCAGCGCCACGATTTTCGGACCATTCGCCAGCAGATCTTGTTTGCTATAGCGGATCAAAGAGGTTTTTCGGATGAAATCATCCACACTGAGCGCAGACGAAAATCTTGCCGTTCCCTCAGTTGGCAGCACATGATTGGTCCCGCAGAAGTAATCTCCTACCGGTTCGGTGGAGTATGCGCCGATAAAGATCGCCCCGGCAGTCTGAATTTGATCCAGCAGAAGATCCGGCTCTCGCACTACAAGTTCCAGGTGTTCAGGTGCAATGCGGTTGGCCAGCTCCACCGCTTCTGCCAGATCCCGGCACACCACGATGGCTCCCCGGTTGACCAGCGATTGACGCGCGATCACTCCACGCGGGAGACGATTGAGCTGCTGCTCGACAGAAACTGCTGTATCCTCTGCGAGCCGCCTGGAGTCGGTCAGCAGAATCGCCTGGGACAACTCGCCATGTTCTGCTTGTGACAGCAGATCTGCCGCGAGATAGTCGCTGTCTGCACTATCGTCTGCCACAATTAAGATATCGGATGGCCCGGCAATGCTCTCGATGCCGACCCTGCCAAACACCTGCTGTTTGGCCAAAGCTACATAGATATTGCCGGGACCCACTATTTTATCCACACAGGGAATCGATTCCGTTCCATAGGCGAGCGCAGCAATTGCCTGTGCTCCGCCAACCCGGTAAACTTCGTCTATACCTAGTTCTCTGACTGCTACTAGAACTCCTGCCGGTATCCGGCCGTCCCCGCCAGGAGGAGTTACCAGCGCAATTTCGTTCACCCCAGCCACCTGTGCCGGAATGACATTCATCAAGACAGTGGAGGGGTACGCAGCGGTGCCGCCTGGAACATAAACGCCCACCCGCCGCAGCGGACGGACCAGCTGACCCAGCCAGGAGCTCTGCGCATGAGGCAGCAAATAGGAGTTTCTGCGCTGTGCTTCATGAAACGTGCGAATGTTCGTCATCGCTTCGCTCAGCGCACTGATAAATTCTGCCGACACCTGTTCATAGGCTTCTGCGTAATGTTCCGCCGGCACGCGCAGATCACTAAGCTGCACCTGATCAAACTGCGCAGTATAGTCAAACAGCGCCTGGTCCCCCAGCTCTTTCACCGCTGCGAGAATGCGCCGCACGTCTGCAAG
>JAQBPP010000386.1 GCA_028287455.1 Bacilli bacterium
GTCATAGCTTGCCCGATGCCATGTACCACCATGTGAGCGGTCCGCAACTTGTTTAATGTCTCTGCCACGATTGGATCTCGGGCCAATGATTGAGAAGCTTCTTCCAAGAGATAATCAGGCACATGAAACAATTTGTGACTGCCGCCAAGCCGTGCAGCCATAGTGGAGGCGATCGTGTTGGCGAGCGTTTCCACTTGTTCGCCAAGTCCGCCGCGCGCTGGAATCACGACCAGATTGGGCAGCCTGATCTGCGGCATCATATCCGCCACTGCAGCCATCGTAGTTCCGCCAGTGACCGCCAGAATGTCTCCATCCTTCAGGTGATTCTGAATAAATTTGGCGGAAACATAGCCCAGCTCCCGTTTCACCAAAGGATCACTGTCCTGATCACCTGGCACAACGATTACCGACGGGATGCCTAGGCGCTCCTTGAGCAAGTCCTCCAGCTCCGACATGCCATTCAGCGCTGTCATCACAGGATCCAGGTCGTTCACCAGGCGCGCGCCAGCAGGGGTTAGCCGCATCCCCAGCGCTTCAATGGCCAGCAGATCTTGCGCTCGCAAAAACTCTACTTCCCCGCGCAATACCCGTTCGGTCGCATGCAGCTGCTGCGCCAAACTCCGGCGGCCAATCGGCTGGTTCAGCAGAATCTGCTGTAAAATTTTATAGCGCCTGCTCATGGTGGCGACCAGATCAGGAACCAACTTCATTTGAGCAGCAATCAACTCTTTCAAAACTGGTTCTCTCCAATGTCTGAGGCTCGAGGTTTATGGGACGTTTAGCGACCCACCACTGCAAATAACGTCCCACTTTATTTAAACTTATCATAATAATTTTTGGAAAGGATTGCAAGTCGTTTTCTGGAGGATAAGAAAGAAAAAGTGGTGTAAGCAGTTCATCTAACTAAGCCTATTAGAATAAGCTAGTAAAAATGTGATAGGAGGCGTCTGCCTTGCGCTTAGGATTCATCGGAACGGGCAGCATGGGGAGCATGCTGATACGCGCTTTTACCAAAGAAAGCCGTCTGGATCTCGAGCTTGTCGCGTGCAACCGCAGCCCGGACAAGGTGAAACTCCTTTCTCTGGAAGTACCTGATTTGATCATATGTGAAACCCCTGTACAGGTGGTAGAGCAGTCAGATCATGTCTTTTTATGTGTACGCCCACCGGACGCCCGCACAGTCCTGAATCAGATCGCAAGCTTCACAACAGTCGGCCAGAACTTCTACTCGTTGATTTCTGCGTTTCCCTTATCTGAACTGCAATCTGCCCTACAGGCCAATGTGTTTAAAATCATCCCGTCCATTACACAAGTGGCCGGTGCCGGTGTCTGTTTAGTCATGACCTGTGACAACACTCCTGCCAATGCCAAAGATGCGGCGCTCGGGCTGCTGTCCAGAATATCAACCCCCTTTGTCATAGAGGAACAGGATGTCCGTGTCTGTTCGGATCTCACAAGTTGTGGACCAGCCTTTCTTTCGTTCTTGCTGCAGGAGTTTGCAAATGCCTCTGTGAAACTAGGCAATTTACCAACGGAAACCGCAAACTCACTTCTATCGGGCATGATTTATGGCTTAGGGAAACTGCTAGTGGAACAAGGATTTACTTTTGCGGATGTCATCCAGCGGGTATCGGTGCCAGGAGGTGTCACTTCAGAAGGAATTCGCGTGCTTCAACCGCGGGTGGAAGGAATGTTTGAAGAACTGTTGACCGCTACTAAAAATAAACAAAAAAGTCATAGTGAGCCAAAGCCGGAGTCTATCTGAATCGAAAGATCCGGCTTCAGTCAGGGGAATCGACCGCAGTCAGCCAGATTAGTGCTTCCCCTGTTTGGCGTTTTTGGCATAGGCCCAATGATTGGTTGGACCATGACCCTGGCCAAGCTCCAAAACGTCGGTAATCGCGGCAGTGATAAATGATTTGGCCGTGAAGACAGCTGCTGAGAGCGTGTCCCCTTTTGCCAGACAAGCAGTGATGGCTGCCGAAAACGTGCAGCCTGTTCCATGCGTATGCCTCGTGTCAATGCGTTTCGAGGGCAACTCAATAAAATCGGTACCATCAAACAGCACATCGATCGCGGCTCCCGCTAAATGGCCACCTTTGACAATTACCGCGCGGGGACCGAAGCTGTGAATTTTCCGGCATGCCTCTTTCATATCCTCAAGCCCTGAAATTGGTGACTTAATCAAGACCTCTGCTTCCGGAATATTAGGCGTCACCACAGCGGCCAGCGGCAGCAGATGCTTAATTAACGCATTTTCAGCGTCGACATCGAGCAGACGCGCTCCCCCTTTAGCCACCATCACCGGATCCACAACCACTTGCGTTAGTCTGTGTTTTTGCAGTTGATGCGCTGCCACCTCGATCACCGGCACTTGAGCCAGCATGCCGGTTTTCACCGCGTCTACCCCAAGATCTGTCACGACAGCTTCAATTTGGCCCACGATGATGTCGATCGGAATATGATGTATTCCATGGACCCCTAATGTATTTTGCACCGTGATGGCAGTAATGGCTGACATGCCAAACACGTCCAGCATTTGAAACGTCTTCAGATCCGCTTGAATGCCTGCGCCTCCGCCGCTGTCGCTGCCTGCAATCGTTAACGCACGAGCTACTGACATTGCTTGCCCACCTTCCCCCGGGTTCCTCTCAGTGAAAACGCATCTGACTTATTCCGGTATATAAGCAGCAGCTATTTTATATTTTGCAGCGCGTGGAACGCCTGCTCCAGTGGTTAAGGTGAACGTCTTCACTTGACTTGGAGCGAAGTCGGATCCCGACTGAATTTGCAGATTGCCCGGCTGGTTCTTCAAGGCAGTGCCATTGCTGTCGTAAATTGTAAAAGCGAGCTGAGTGATCTTGAGCTTCTGTTTGGACAAGTTGGTTAACTGACCGGTGATTTTATTGTTGTTGTCAATTTGAATTTGGGTGATTTGCAGGTTTCCTAAACTGGCAAAAGTAGAGGCAGCTTCGACCACGCCTGTAACGGCCCTACTCTCACCCGGTAGTTGCGTTTGTCCAGCCGCATTCGTTTGATTGCTCTTCGAACATCCCGCGGCGGCTGCGGCACCGGTTAAAAGCAGGCACACACTAAGCACACTCGCAGTGAAATAACGTTTGTTTTGCACAGAAATCTCCTCCTGACACGATCATCATACCATTTGTGCCCGCTGAATGAAAAACTACAGATTCATCCAGGAGACTGTTTCGAAACAAAAAAGAACCCAGCCACTGTATACCAGCGGGCAGGTTCTTCATTGTAATCTATGTTTACTCTTCCACACTTACCATTTCGACAAGACTGTCAACCGCTTTGTCTGCGTCGCTGCCTTCGGCGCGAATCACAATTTCGGCGCCGGTGCCAATCGCCAAAGACATAATTCCCATAATACTCTTCGCATTTACAGATTTGCCTTGCTTCTCTACAAAAACGTCGCTTGAAAATTTATTTGCTTGCTGAACGAATAATGCCGCAGGGCGAGCGTGAAGCCCGGAACGCAGCTTAACGGTAACCGTTTTCTCAGCCATCCTGCTACTCCTCCTTTAATACCATGAAATTTAACCTGACACGCTACTTACAGTATAGCACGTTAGTGACCTTTTCGTCTGACTTCTTCTGCCAAATCATCCAGCTTTCGAAGTCTATGATTGACGCCTGATTTCGATACATGTCCTTGCAGCATCGAACCTAGTTCTTTTAAATTAATATCCGGGTGCTGCAAACGCACCATCGCGACCTCCTTCAGCTTGATTGGGAGTTTATCCAAACCCACTGCCCGCTCCAGGTAGCGAATGTTTTCGATCTGCCTGATGCTCGCATTAATCGTTTTATTCAAGTTGGCTGTTTCGCAATTCACTAAACGATTCACCTGGTTGCGCATTCCCTTTAGGATGCGTACATCCTCAAATTGCAGCAGCGCTTGATGGGCCCCAATGATGTTGAGAAACTCCACAATTTTCTCACCTTCTTTGAGATAAAACACCCAGTCCTTCTTCCGTTCGATCAACTTCGCCGACAAATCGAATTTGCCTGCTAATGCAACAAGTGCACGCGAATGCGCTTCATCAGCCGAAGCGATCTCCAAGTGGTAGGAAGATCCTTCCGGATTATTGACCGATCCGGCTGCTAGAAATGCTCCGCGCATATACGAACGTTTGCAGCAGGACTTGGCCACAAGCTGTGAATCTATGCCGCTGACCCACTCCAATTGATCGCCTGCGATCTTGAGCGCATGCAAGATCTCCTGAGCTTGATACGGTACCCTAACCATATACACATTATTTTTCTTCAGCCTCATTTTCTTGCGGACTACCACTTCTGCATGGACACCGAACAGCCGGCTGATCAACGTGTAGATCCGGCGGGCGATCGCCGCGTTCTCAGTGGTGATGTCAAGTGAGACTCGATTGGATGAGGAGACAATCTCACCGTTGATGCGGATTAACGCGGCTAATTCCGCTTTTGCACAACAAGGTTTGCATTCAAGCTGTGTCAGCTCTTTTTTAGTTTTAGCTGCAAAAGACAACTTTGTCTGCCTCCCTTAGTTGCGTTTATCCCTTGTTTTTGCCCCGTTCACGACCAATTAATGACAGGATCTGCTCAGAAATTGACCGTCCATCATGCCTGGCATAAATCGCGTAATGCAAGAAGTTCTGGGCAATCACGGTGACCCCTAGGTTTTGGAAGTTTTTGAGGTCTGCGGTGACGGGTGCTGCATGTTTTTCCCGATACTGCTCGATCACTGCAGGGGGGATTGGCGCAGAATTCACTAGAGCATAATCAAATAAATCGGGCCCCACGTGGTCGTAGATCGTTTTCACATGCATGGAAGCAGTGAAGTCATCCGTCTCGCCAGGCTGTGTCATCACATTGCAAACATAAATCTTCTTCGCTGTCGATTTGCGGATCGCATCTGCAATTCCTGTCACAAGCAGATTAGGCAAAATACTGGTGTATAAACTGCCTGGCCCGATGACCACTGCATCTGCCTCTTCAATGGCTCGCACCACTTCATCAAGTGGTTCAACATTGGCAGGCACAATCTCCACGCGCCGAATCCGTTTTTTGACTTCCGGGATACGGGACTCCCCTTCGACGACTGTACCATCCGTCATGTGAGCGCGCAAGACCACCGCTTTGCGTACAGCAGGAAGTACCCTCCCGCGCACTGCAAGCACTCGTGAGGCTTCCCGGATCGCTGTCTCAAAATCGCCCGTGATGTCGGTCAATGCCGCGATGAACAGATTGCCGAAACTGTGACCTGCCAGCCCTTCTCCACTTGTAAAACGATGCTGCCACAGTTTTTCCAGCAGCAGCTCAGTATCGGCCAAAGCAACCAAACAGTTGCGGATATCTCCCGGAGGCGGCATATCCAGCTCTGAGCGCAATCTTCCGGACGAGCCTCCGTCATCGGCGACCGTTACAACAGCGGTCAGTTCTACATCATATTCCTTTAGTCCGCGCAGGATCACTGACAATCCTGTCCCGCCGCCAATCGTGACCACTTTGGCTCGTCCAAGCTTTGCAATCATCGCTTTGCGGCCTTGCTGCTCGTCCCTCCACCATCCTAAGGAGAGAAGCCCCGAACCCACCAACAAACAAATCAGACCTATTACACTGGCCTGCCCTGGAACAGTACGGATACCAACGCCTGCTGCAAGCAAACCCAAGCCAAACGAACAAACTGTCCAGGCCAGAAGCCACCATTGTCGCACCATATTAAACGTCCCTCTTCGTGTCTCGATGGGTGATCTGAACCTTTTCCCGGTCTTTCAGGTGTTGATATAGCAGTTCAGCGATCGCTACCGACCGATGCTGCCCACCCGTGCAGCCTATTCCGATCACAAGCTGAGATTTCCCTTCCTTAAAATAAAGCGGAAGCAAGAAATCAATCATATCCATCATTTTTTCTGTAAATTGCTGCGTGACTGGCCACTTCATTACGTATTCGTATACTTCCGGATGAAATCCGGTCAGTGGACGCAACGACTCCACATAGTGCGGGTTAGGCAAACAACGTACATCAAACAGCAAATCCGCATCAATCAGCGCCCCATGTTTAAACCCAAAAGACACTACATTGACTTGCAAAGACCGTTCCTCGTCGCTCGCGAACCGATCTAAAATCATCTGCTTGAGCTCGGTTGGTTTCAGTTCACTGGTATCGATAATCCAATCGGCACGCCCACGGATTTCCTCCAGCTTCTTTCGCTCAAACTCGATGCCTTCGGGCACTCGTCCTTCAGGAGACAGCGGGTGCTTCCGGCGGGTTTCCTTATAACGGCGTACCAATGACGCATCATCGGCTTCCAAATAGATAATGTCCGCCGTTGTACCTGCGCTGGCCTCAAGCTCTTTTAACGCATCGAATATATCCAGACCCAGTGCCCGTCCCCTGGCATCACAGACAAGCGCAAACTTATGAACATTTCCATTGGATTGTACAACCAATTCTCCCAGTTTTGGCATTAAGGCAGGCGGCAGATTATCGATGCAGAAATAGCCCAGATCTTCAAATACCTGCAAGGCCACCGAGCGTCCTGCGCCTGACAAACCAGTTAAGATGACGACTTTAATAGCGCCCATGACCCACCTGCCTCCTTTCCTAACTGTGTTGCCTACAACTGCTGCAGTACCAGTGTAACTGAGGAAACCGTTAATTTCCAGACTGCAGGACCAATTTGGCGGCTCCCAGCACTCCGGCATCATTGCCAAGCGTTGCTGGCCTGAGCGAGACTGCACGGCTTACACGGGTGAGCGCATACCGTTCGAACACAGCGCGCAAAGGAACATACAGAATATCCCCTGCCAGCGATAATCCGCCTCCGATGACGATGACTTCGGGATTTAACAGATTAGCCACCAGCGCGAGCGAATAGCCCAGCCGATCCACCATGCGGCCTACGATGCGTTTGCAAGTTTCGTCGCCGTCTTTCGCCAGGTCGAACACCGCTTTGGCCGTAATGCGCGGCAGTTTGCTGAGCGCTGTTTGCTCCCCTGCTTCCACAGCGCGTTTTGCTTCCCGCAGAATGGCAGTAGCCGAGCATTCAGTTTCTACGCAGCCATGATGGCCGCAACCGCACAATTCACCGTCCGGGTCCAGCACAAGATGGCCAATTTCTCCGGCCATACCATTGACGCCAGAATACAGCTTGCCGTCGATAATGATACCGCCACCGACACCGGTGCCAAGTGTCACTGCGAGGACATGCCGCTTGCCTGCACCACCGCCGACCCAGGCTTCTCCCAGCGCTGCGACATTTGCATCATTATTAAACTCAATCGGTTTGGCTAAAAGCTTCGCTAATTCTTCACCTGCAGCGACATCTTTCCAGCCTAAATTCACCGCTTCTTCGACCACGCCTGTGCTGAAATCGAGAAAAGCAGGCATACCGACGCCGACACCTGCGATTTCCTCCCAGCCCCAGCCGGCTGCCGCCGCTGCAGCGCGGGCGGCTCCCGCAATCCGGCCCAATACATGTGCTGCACCTTGATCCGCTTCTGTTGCCAGCTCATCCTTCGCAGCGATGCTGCCAGTTAAAGACACTGCCGCGACCTTGATGCTCGTACCGCCCAAATCCACACCAATGACACCTCTGTGCATGTTGTTTGCCTCGCTTCCCAAACGTTCTCCTAGACCCACTCCAGCGAATGATCGGGGCGCCATTCTATTAATTCATATTCTGGGGTATAAATGAATTTTCCCGTCAGCAGCGTACTTTCCCGTAGAATATGATCAAAGAAAAAATGGTCTCCCTCTGCCATCGGCCGTTTCGGTACCTCTCCCAAACGTGTCCACTCCAAATGACCCTCTTCAGACACTGTCAACAAGCTGCCTGCATACTGTTCTGCATAATACGTCAACAACATCCAGGTTTCCTGCTGGTTTTCAGCACCGATTACATTTATGGTAAACACTCCGCGCAGCTGAGGCGTCTGCAACCTCAGACCCGTTTCTTCACGAAATTCGCGGATCACCGCTTCATACGGAGTTTCTCCAGCTTCAACCTTGCCTCCTGGCGCCACCCACCAACCGCGGCTTGGCTTTTGTAAAAGGAGTACCTGCTCTTTGCTGCGCAAAATACAATTGACCACCAATTTCATCTCTATACCACACCTTTTTACCAGCTTAACCCTTATCACTCGTCAGGCTTTCGGGGGTCCTCCAAATGCGCCTGTCTCCGACCCGGCGCGTAAACTCTTGCTCATCCATATACTCAAGGAGTAGAATCGCATATTTTCTCGACGTGCGTAATTGGTCGCGAAACTCCGCAGCAGTGAATCCATTGCTGCGTTTGCCCAGCAATTCTGCCGCAAGCAGCGCTTCCCGGAAAGCATCTGCAGCAAAATACAGGCCATCGGCCACCCTGAACACATCTTCAGTCTCTTCTGCGTACTGCAGCAAAAACGGAACTACCCGGTCCAGCCCTTTGTGCGCTTGTACCAACTCCGCCAGACTGGGCGGCTGAAACCGAGCTGCACGAAGTTTTGCCAACATGTCAGCCAGCGCTTGTTTCGTCCGCAGGGAGAGTATCACCTCATATCCGTTCAAGCGAATATGGTCCCGTCTGAGCTCCCAGATGTTCCGCTGACTGCCCGCCTGCATCAGGGCCGTAAACGCCTTCGGGCGAATTTGCGACGACAGATGCGAGAATACTTGCGCCTTAGGAAGATAAGCTGTATAGGCGTTTTGCTTGTAGAGGCCGCGCATCGTCTCTTCGATCTGATTTAACAGCGCTTCGAATCTGTCAGGCGACAAATAACCTCCGTCAGAGGAAAACGGAAGCAGCCGATCGGTTTGCACCAGTTGGTCGAGCAGCAGCTGCAGTTCTGCTTCTGTTTGACCCAGACGGGAGGCGAGTTCTGTACGGGTGATGCCAATTTCCCGGTCCAACAGTTCCACAAGCATTGCAGCAGGACCTCCCTGCTGTTTGTCCGCCAGATCCTGAATAATCTGTTCGCGATTGCGCCGATAGTGCCGGCCTGGATGGGGATCAACGATCGATCCTCCTCCTAGGGTGACCATCGGCGAGTACAAACGGATAATGAACCGGTCGCCCGCATCACAAACGACTGGAGCCTCTAACTCCAGCTGCACAAATCCTTCTTCGCCAGGCGCCATCTCCAGCCGATCCAGCAAAATCATCCTGCCCATCGTCTCTGAGGTGCCTGTGTAGAAACGTATGCGCATCCGATTTTTGACGGGACGAGGCGACTCGAGCAGCACCTGAAGCTTGGCATCTACCAGTTCAGTTGGGGCATAGCGATTGGGACTGGCAACTACAAATCCCCGCTCCACATCAGTGCGCTCAATCCCAGTGACATTAATCGCTGCACGCTGACCAGCAAATGCGGAAGTTACCGACTCGCTATGTACCTGTAAAGTACGAACTCGAACAGGGCGCGTCGCAGGCAAAACCTGTAGCGCATCGCCCACCTGTACGGAGCCGTGACTGATCGTACCGGTCACAATTGTGCCAAAGCCGGGTACTGAAAAAACCCGATCCACCGGCATGCGAAAAGGAGCCGCAGTATCGCGCGGCTCAACCTGATCAGCTAGTGTTGCTATACAAGACAACAATTGATCCAAACCGGCACCCGTTACTGAGGAAACATGAAAAAGGGGCGCTTCTGCGAGGAATGTGTCCTGCAGGCCCGCTCTAACCTCTTCTTCCACCAGCGCCGACCAGTCAGAATCGACTGTATCGCTTTTGGTCAAAACAATGATTCCCTGCTTGATCATGAACAATTCGAGAATACGCAAGTGCTCAACTGTCTGCGGCATAATGCCTTCATTGCTGTCGATCACCAGCAGAATCAGATCGATACCGCTGGCCCCCGCCACCATATTTTTAATAAACCGCTCATGGCCCGGTACATCCACGATGCCCACTTGCCTGTTTCCGGGTAAGACAAGGGGAGCAAATCCGAGATCGATCGAAATGCCCCTGGCCTTTTCCTCTTGATAGAAATCAGTATCGACTCCGGTTAAAGCTTTAACCAAAGAGGTTTTCCCGTGATCGATATGTCCTGCTGTGCCCACAACAAAATAGGATTCAGCAGCCATTCTCTTCCTCCCTTAAGCCGCTTGCATTATCGCTTTTCCAGCATCTGTGCAATATGACGTGATGTTCTGGAGACGGTCGATTTGGATACTCCAAACCAAGAAGCGATTTCAGTTTGAGTGACGGCCATATCCAACTGGTGCAAAACTACATAGGAGAGCCCCGCTGCCCAACAATCCACCTGATAAATGCGCGGGGGCATATTGAGCGACCGTTCGAGAAAATCGAGCCAGGTTTCCCGCGGCAGAGCATCAGGCACAGAGCCGTACTGCGAGAGCTTCTCCTGAGCAGCGAGCAAAACTTGTCCCCAGTTCGGCTGGCACTCCAGCATCGCATCCTTCGGCACAGAACCCATACGTACTTTCGTCAGCTTGCCTCCAATATGCGCGGACACATGTCCTTCCTCGCCCAAACGGCGAAGGACAACTAGTGCAAGCTGCTTCAGCTGATCCATTTCGCCTGGATTTAACACAAACTCATGCAGCGCTTGTTTCGCATCCTCGTCGTCAAGCAGCGAGATCGTTTGAATGACCTGTGTTTTCGTTTCGATGTCCCCATGCCGCAGCGCCCATAAAAGCGATGACTTCACCAACGGATCCAGCCACGGATTGGCTACCTTTTGCGATTCCAACTGATCCTTGAGCTGTTTAAACTGCTCATAAAACGGAATGTGGTATTGATACGATACCGGTTCCATCGGGATGCCGGTCAGGTTGGCCTCCCGAATTGAATTCAAGTAAAAATCAGAGATTGAAGCATCATCTGTGAGTTGTGCGACTCGCTTCCATACTTTGGCAGCCGCATCATACTTTTTCTGATTGCAAAGAGACGCCGCATAGGCATGCCAGACAGCCGGATCGTCGTCTGACCACTTAGTCAACTGTTTAAACAACCGGCAGGCGCAATCGTGTCGCCCGAGGATGCCCATGGTTGTAGCAAGTTTAAACGAATGATCATATTGCAGCGGATAGATCTTGGCCAAACCTGCCAGGAGTTCATTCAATTCTTCCTGTTTGCCCAAATGCTGATAGAAAACAGCCATGTTGCAGCGTGCGTGTATATTATCCGGATCTTTGGCCAAGACATCATCGGCAATCGACATCGCCTGGTCCAAATTTCCTAAATAATAATAAGCCAGGCTTAAATTGTTGCGCGGCGACAAACTGTCAGGTTCATGCTGAATAATCGATTGCAGCTGTTCAGTGGCCTCGACAAACTTGCCTTCTTCAAGCAGCCGTCTGGAAATTTCATGCGGCGAATTTTCGTCAGGGTGGTTTGTCTGCCACTCTTGGTAGATTTTCCCCCCGCCAAAATCCTCGATCAGTATTTCCAGCATTTCTTCCGCATCGCTGGTAAATTCACCTTCAGGCTCTGCTTCCAAATAGCGAACGATATACTCTTCCGCACTGTCGTATTCGCCTAAGTTCGCATAATTATTTGCCATATAAAAGAAAACCTCTGCCAAAGAGGCGTCCAACTCATTAATCACATGATTCAAGATATCATTAGACTCTTCATAAGCTCCGAGCTCGCTCAAAACCCCGGCCAGATTGCAGTGGTGAATCGGATTGGACGGCTCCAGCTCGACCGAACGTCGAAAGTACTTCTTAGCTTTGAAAAGATCATGACGATCCAGATAC
>JAQBPP010000008.1 GCA_028287455.1 Bacilli bacterium
CAGTCGTTTGCAATTTTTCCGGAGCCGCGCCATTCCGCCTCTGCCCAATTGAGAGAGACGCTGAAGAGTATTGATGTGTACCGGGAGCAAATAATAAGTTCAGGCCGGTATTACCCCCTGTTGACCAAAAGCCATCTATCTTATGCAATACAGCATGGTTTGCGGGCAGGTCTCTTGACGCTGGAAGGAGCACACTGTCTGTGTGAAGATTTGGGTACGCTGCGGAACTTGTTTCAGCTGGGCATCCGCAGCATTGGCCTGACCTGGAACTATCAGAATTGTTTAGGATCAGGTGTGCGTGAAGGCGAGGATCTGGGATTAACCGCGTTTGGTCAGGAATGCGTGCAAGAGATGCAGCGGCTGGGGATCTTGGTGGATGTAGCCCATTTAGGCAGCAAAGGAGTGGAACAGGTCATCCGGGATGCAAAACTACCTGTCATCTGTTCACATGGCAACGCCTATCGCGTTCATCCGCATGTCCGAAATCTCCAGGATGAACAAATCATCGGAATTGCATCGACTGGCGGGTATGTCGGTATTACCTTTGTCCCCTACTTTATTTCGATGAAACAACAGGTGTGCATCGAAGATCTGCTGCCTCATATTGACCACCTATTGAATCTGGTCGGGGAAGAGCATGTCGCCTTGGGCTCTGATTTTGATGGAATTGATCAAACCATGGTAGACTTAGATAGAGGCCGCAGCTATCCACTGCTGATCGCTGAGCTTGAACAACGATACGGCCGCAGGGTGACCGAAAAAATTGCATTTTACAATGTGATTCGTGTATTGATGCAGACTTTACCCGCAGATTAGCGGGAGTGTCCAAATTGGGTGGATCAGGAGGAACCGGAATGGCTTATGACTTGCATGCCCATACTACCGCGTCTGACGGGACTTTTACTCCAAAGGAGCTGGTAGTGCTAGCAAGGGAAAACGGATTGACTGGTGTTGGCATTACCGACCATGATACGTGCGATGGCTTGGGGGAAGCAATGCTCACTGCTTGTGATATTGGCCTATCAGTTGTTCCGGGAGTTGAGCTAAGTACTTCGTGGGAACGAAGAGAAGTCCATGTGCTGGGTTACTACATAGATCAGAACAATGCTATCTTAACTGAATTTTTTGTCCGCATGAGACGCGAACGGTTCGAGCGAATGGAGAAAATGGTGTTGAATCTACAAAATGCGGGATTAAGCATTTCCTTGGCAGAGGTTCAGACAGAGGCAGGCGAAGGGGTGATTGGACGCCCTCATTTGGCGCGCGTCCTGGTTGCTAAAGGATACGCAGAATCAATCCAGGATGCATTTTCACGTTTTCTAGTACGTGGACAAGTTGGGTATGCTTCGCGTCCCCAGGTAACACCGGAGGAAGCAGTTGAAACGATTTTAGCTGCGGGTGGTGTGCCGGTTATCGCGCATCCCGGTTTAATCGGCAGTGATGAGATTATTCCAGCGCTCGTTAAAGTTGGACTGCAGGGAATCGAAGCGTCTCATTCTGCTCATGACCAGTCGCAGCGGGCTCATTATCTGGAGCTGGCAAAAACACTTGGATTGATCGCGACCGGCGGGTCTGATTTCCACGGAAAAGGAGCAGAACATCGTGGACCTTTAGGATCCGTACAAGTGTCCGGGCAGGTGGTCGAACAGCTGCTGAGCTTGTCCAGAGCTGGCACCAGGTAATTTAATCCAAAAAAGGAGGTGCCAATTTGGCCCTCCTTTTTTGCGCTGCCTGAAAGCCCTTCTACTCTCCGCGATTATTCGTAATGGGCCACGGTGACGTATTTTTGTCCCGACGGAATAAAAAAGGAGTGTATTGCTGCCGGTGCGATCGCTTTTCCCGACTGCGTGGAATTCCAGGCGGCTTGTACAGTTCGGTAGCAAACTCCGCACGAGCAAAATCCACTTTGTTGCGGAACAGATCCTTGTGGTTTGGCATGCAGTTCCCCACCTTTCCTCTGTACTGCTTTGTAGAATACCCCAAATCGCCCAAATCCAGTCGATAGGCTGTATTCAATCACCAAGGGCAAGTGTCCCGCATAAACTTGAATGGATAGTGGTTTACAGGAAAATTGCATAAACCGCTATTTTCTCACTAAAGAGGAGGTAGCAAGATGGCGCGTTCTGATAATGACATTCAAAGCCGGGAAATCATCACGAGCGCCGTATGCGGCAAGGGAAGCAAATACTCCCAAACCACTTATACGCTGCGACCAGCCAATCGACCCACAACGATTGGCGGATGTTGGGTGATGAATCACTCTTGCGAAGCAGAGCTTGCAGGGGATTATGTGGAAGTACATGGACGGTTTGATTTAAACGTATGGTATTCCTACAACGGCAACAGTGAGACGGCTGTTGCAAAAGACACTGTTTCCTACGTAGAGCAAATCCCCTTACGCGATCTTGATCCGCTCTGTACGAAAGAAGGAATGGAAGTTGCGGTCCGCATTCTGCAGCAGCCAAACACACTGGATGCAGTTGTGATTGACGGAGGCAGCGACATTTTGGTGAGAGTAGAAAAAGAACTGATGGTAGAAGCCATCGGGAAAACGAAGGTGTATGTGCTGGTTTGCGATCCTCCTTCTGACAAAGATGAAGACGACGGTTTGGATCTGATGACAGTCGAAGAGGACGATTTTGAAGTTTAATAAGGGGCTCAGCGAGCCCCTTCTTCTTTCCATTTGATACGGGTGGGACGGGATGCTGGTTTGAGCCGCTTTGTCAGGAAAATAAAGATCATCGAACATCAGAGCGGGGAAAAGCGCATTTGGATCTCGGGGTTGCTCGCGAAACAACTGAATGTCTTGCCTGGAAGCAGTCTGACAGTAGGAATTGGTCATGTACGCCAGCGAGCATCCATTTCGATCCATCGCAGGGCGGAAGATGAGGTTTATCTCTCAAGTCCATTATCAACACTTTGCGGCGGAGCTGTCCGAACTCTTCATATAAAGATGACTGAAAATGAGCTGCATCTGGGTCCTTGGATTGCCGTATATGCGTTTGAAACTAAGCAAAACCCGCCTTTTGGCAGCCTGAATACACTGCTGAAAGACACATTTGCTGCAGCTGACAAGCAGGGGCTTGCGATGTATATTTTATGTCCTGGATCAATTGCAGGCAGTACTGAAGAATCCGGGCTAATCGGATACCAATATCGCCAGGGAAAATGGGTCAAGAATGTGTTTCCCTGGCCGGATTTTTTACTATCGAAAATTATTGTTGTGCCTCCCAGCAAGCGCAAATTAGTGGACGAGGAACAGCAGCGGCTGTTTAATCGCGGCTGCCACTGTTTATCGCGGCCGCTCGGTTCCAAGTGGTCCATGTATCAGGCCATGTCCCGGCATGCTCAACTTAAAATACATTTGCCAGCCACTCGTCTGTTTCTTGATGCTGACCAAGTGAGTCAATTCCTGTCCGGCGGCAAAGGGGCGT
The DNA here is from genome assembly GCA_028287455.1 of Bacilli bacterium. Taxonomy (GTDB): domain Bacteria; phylum Bacillota; class Bacilli; order Tumebacillales; family JAQBPP01; genus JAQBPP01. The sequence goes on from JAQBPP010000008.1 coordinate 3,435, forward strand.
ATATCAAAGCTGTGAGAGGAACCCAAGGCAGAAATATTTATAAGATCGCCCAGGATTCGCTAGGCAACTGGGTGTTGGTGTACCTACAGGATGGGAAAAAGAAGACAGTTAAACTTCCTCCGAGAACACAACCGACGTGGATCAAACAGCAAAACAGAAGAGCAGGCGGTTATCTGATTCAACGAGAGATCAAATTGCTGCAGGATGAACAAGGGCGGATCTGCGATTTCCGCTGGTTGCTGCAGAAGGATGGAACTGGACTCTGGCAAGTGACAGCAAGGATTGCCCGAATCGGGGCCGTGGGTGCCATCACCACCAATTTATCTACGGGAGGACGAGTCTGTCAAGCCAGAGCGCATCTAAATGCTTTGCTCGAACCATTAACAGTGGATCCACTTCTTCGATCGATTGACCAAGTTGCGTTCCGTTGTGCGCAGCAAATGGAAGAAGCTTTTGGCCTGATAGGTGAAATTGGACTGGACATTGGAGTTGATCAAGACCTTCGGATTTGGATCCTGGAAGCCAATCCCAGGCCGGGTAGGAAAATGCTAAAGATAGTTTCAACAGCTGAACGGCTTTTGTCACTGGAGCGCCCTCTTGAATATGCTAGGTACGCAACCGGATTTTCCCTCTACTCGCCATAGAGGGCTTGGGAGGGGTACCTATGGCTGCAAGAAAAGCCGTGGTAGTTACCCTACTAAATTCAGCTCCTTTTCTAAGAACGACTCTAATAGTTCCAAAGAGTTTAGTCAGTGAGTTGAAACTTCAAGTAGGGCAGGTCGTGACGCTGTGGTTCGGTCAACTGCAGCAATCGGTCCGGATTTTGATGGATGATCTACGCAGAGAGTATCGACAAGTGATCTGGCTATCTGATGATGTCGTGAAAGCATTAAACTGTCCGATTGGTAAAACGCTATCTATTCGCGTGGAGGATAATCGACTGCGAATCGGACCGATTGTAGGCATTTTAGCAAACGTACGTACACAAAAAAATGCGCCCTCAGGTATGCAGGAACCTGTCTTCATTAAACTGCTGGCCGCCGCAGAGAGCCAACATGCATTTGCCTATCTGTTTACGCCTAGAGATGTTAATTTTACTGCTCACAACGTAAAAGGGTATGTATGGTCAGAAAAATCAGGTTGGTCGTCAGTGCAGGCGCCGCTGCCTGATGTGATTTATGATCAGTTGATTTCGCGTAAATTCGCAAACAGTGAGTTGGTTAAACAATTTCAGCGGCAAATTGATACTTTGTCAACGATCCCTTATTTTAATCCCAGTTTTTTTGATAAATGGGAAGTTCATCAATGGTTGTACGGGGAAAATGCGGTTCAGTCCTACTTACCCCAAACGAGTCGATATGAATCCATCAGCTTCGCCGCACTGTTTTTAAACAATCATCAGTATGTTTATGTAAAACCGGTCAACGGTTCGCTTGGTAAAGGAATCATCCGAATTGATAAAGACACTTCCGGAAGCTTCCACTATCAGATTAAATCGAAGACAGGCATTGACAAAGAAGGCAATGCTGCCACTGCGCACGATGTGTTTTCTGCGCTGCATAAGCGGCTGATCGCTGGTGATTATATCGTGCAGCAAGGACTCCATCTTGCGACATACCAAGGCAGGCCGTTTGATATACGCATTCTCACTCAAAAAGATCATGCGGGCAAATGGAGACGTACGAAATCATTTTGCCGCATTGCGCAGGAGGGCGACATTACGTCAAACCTGGCCACGGGCGGTTATGCGCTTCCTGTTGCAAAAGTGCTCGAAGAGTCCATTCGCAGCAAGGACATGATTAAGAAGATCCAGAAAGACCTTTCGAGTTTAATACGTACTGCGCCTGAAGTAATTGAACACAGTTCCGGACTTTTGCTGGGTGAACTTGGGTTTGACGTGGGTGTCGATGTACGCGGCAACGTTTGGTTAATTGAAGTCAATGCTCGGCCGTGGAAAAAACCTACCACAGAACAAGGTTCAATGGAAATTGTAAATCAATCTTTTACACGTCCGATTCAATACGCCATTTATCTAGCGGGTTTTTAAATCGACGATGCTTCTAGCGCATAGGGTTATGAAAGGAGTTACAGACGTGTGGCATACGTGTTACTTCATTCAGGGCAGCTCTCCGCGAAACGTCTGGCTAAACGCTTAACAGATTGTACGGCAGCAGAAGAGCTTGTTTCGTCAGCCAGCGAGGATGTGGTGATCCGGTGGGGATCTCAGCAGGGCGCCGATCGGGCAGCAGTGTTCAATTCCCGCAGAGCGCTGCAAAATGTGGAAAACCGTAAGCAAATGCTGCTAATGTTACAAAGTTCAGGGATTCGTACTCCGCTAGCGGCTGGAGCTACCGGTGAAGGCAACTACCGGGAAACCCGGCTGCGGCTGACTCGTCATTACAGAGTTCCAGTAGTGAATATGAAAGTGATGTCGCTCTTTCGTTCGGATGGGGACACGATATGGCTGGATCGCAGGATTGGCA
>JAQBPP010000033.1 GCA_028287455.1 Bacilli bacterium
CTAGCGCTGAACGTCCCACCAGCAGCCGCTTGATCGACAGCAACCCAAACAAACTGGCAGAAGCAATTGTGCTGAAGCGGTACGGATTCTGTGTGGATAATGACAATTTGCTGCGGACTAATGGTTCCGGCAATGTGATGCTGCCGGCAGCCAGAGTGTCTGACTCAGTTCCTGACTGCAGTTCACTGGTTGCTGCTGTTTCCTCCCATGCCGCAACACCTGCAAAGTTAGGGAGCCTGAGGCGAACCTCGGTTAACACCTGATCTTCGGCAATCAAATTTTCGGTAAAACGGATCAGAGCGCGTCCACTGCTTGCATTGCACTGCGCGTCCTGGATGCCAGGAATCTTCTCCAACGCACACTGCAGCTTATAAGCCAGCACCGGCTGATTTTGGATGCCCGCAATAGCCAACCGCAGGCGGCCAGGCAAACGATGGGAAACCGTCAGAGACAAGATTCACCCTCCTTTCCGTTGCTTTAAATCAAAGATAATTTGCGCGGGTTCTGGGAGAATTATGTACTTGTACCAATGACAACTCGGAATTGCAAATAACAACTTTGGAGAATTTAAACCAGGAAGGAGTGGATTATATTGTTTGAAAGTGGATCGGTGATAACTGGTGTAATTTCTGGCGGATGGTCGCAGCTGCAAGACACCCAAGCATTATCAAAAGGAGACATGCAGAAAAACGAGTATGCGAAACATACTGCTAAAAATGTAACGGGAGCGCTTGGCGTAATGGCAGGAATGGAGTATGGCGCTATTCTGGGTTCCATGCTGCTGCCCGGCGTCGGAACGTTTGCGGGTACTGTGGTCGGCGGATTGATGGGCAATCGGCTGGGCAGATGGGCAGGTGTTCAGGCAGGGAGTTTACTTGCTGAACAGTCCCGAACTACTCATCAATCCTGACCCAGTCGCAGTTTCTACTGGAAGAACCCCCCTCTGATGCATAAAGGTAAAATCTTCTACGCATAATTGTAGGAAATGGAGGAGGCGGTTCAGATGAAACGATTGTTCAATGCATCTTCACCACTTGGAATTGCTTTGACAGTGGCAGGTGTTGTGCTCGCATTATCACCGGAAGCCCGCAAATCTGTCCGGCAACTGTTGGTCAAAGGGACAGCTGCCATACTTGGAATGGCTGATCAAGTTAAAAATGTCACCACTGGTGCCGCAACAAAAGCAACCGAATCGGCCAGTTCAATGATGGAGAACCAAAATCTCGGCAGCGAAAATAATGAGTAAGAAAAAACATCGTTCATTAATTTAACTATAAAACCACCCGAGGGTGGTTTTTGCTCACTTTTGCTGTTTTAGGCTAGCTACACTTTGATTAAGTGCATTGGCCGCATCATGCAGTGCGGTGTTCACATCCTTCTTCCCCGTCGCCACATCAGTGACCGCGGTTCGAACCGGACCATTGCCGAGCGAGTCGTTTAAACTGACATCCTTCGGAAGCACCGCAAGTTTCTCACCGAACAACGCGCCGCTGTTTTTTCCGTTCAGTACGGCCACATCTGCGCCGTACACTTTGCGTACTTCACTTGTGGTTACTGCAGGAGCATATCCCTCCCGTGACAAGTAAGTCTGCACTTCTGTCGAATCCATATAGGTAATCAATTTAAACGCCTGATCCTTGTATTTCGAAGTGGGCGTGATCGCTAAAATCGTTCCAGCTGCTGACGGTCCTTGATTGGGTGCATCCGCAAAAGTAGGATAGGTCACCATGTCCCATTTCAACCCCTTCTTAACTGCAACGTCAATTTGGTCCCAATGATCAGTACCGTAAGGCCACATGGCCAAGTTTTGATCCACTAAAAAGGGGTTAGTTCCTTTGCCAATTAATTTGGGATCGTCCGGCAGATTGCCAGGAATGCTGTATACTTGCTGAACAAAGGTAAGCAGTTGGGTCCACCCCGAATTGGTGACCTGCGCTTGATCGGTTTTGGGATCCAATGTCTGCAGCGGATACTGCCGCGCTAAACGTGTAACGTCATCTGGTTCCAGACCGCGATAGGCTGTGTTGCCTTCCTTGCGTGTGACTTGTTTAGCCAATTCGTAAATCTGCTGCCAGGTCATTCCATCTTTTGGGTAGTTCACTGCAAACTTATCGAAAATATCTTTGTTATAATAAAGGACATTTTCAAACTCATAGTAAGGCAAGGCCGCAATTCCGTCGCCTGATGCCTGACGGATATTTTGCATAAAAGAAGGATCAAACGCGTTCACATCAAATTTATACTTTTGAAGCAGCGGCGTTAGATCAAATTTCAATCCAAGTTGATTCCAGGACGACTGAATGTCGTTGATAGCAGTAGCTTCGATGATGTCGGGTAGATCACCTTTGGCAACCATATCCTTCAGTGCCGCTCCCGATGTGGATGATGTATCATACTGCACATATTTGATTGTGATGTAAGGGTACTTCTTTTTCAGCAAGCTGCCGCCCTTCTGGTCAAAGGTGGCTTGATCATCTCTGCCTGCGATCGTTAAGGTCACAGGGGTTTGGTCATCGGCAATTACTACCGGTGCTGTGGACGTTTTGCCGCCGTTTGAACATCCTGCTGCAGCGGTCAATGCAAGTACTGCAGAAATTGAAGTGGTAAGCGCTTTCCAGTGAATCATTTGACCCATCCCTCTCGCATTTCATACAAGTATTTTTTCTATAGTCTGATAAAATTGTATAGAACTTCTGTTGTTTAGTCGAAACGATTTTTGCTGAATTACCGCAAAAACTATACAGATATTGCGATTCTTTATGCAAAATCTAATTTGGGGAGCATGATTGGCATGGTCAAAGCGCTTGTGAGATACGGTTCCGAACAGGACGTCTTTTATTTGACTCATATTAAAAGAATTGGAGAACACAGCATGCCCGGCGCCCACTTCCACCCTTGCTACGAAATTTATTATCTGCTGGCTGGTGAGCGCTATTATTTCATCAATGACAAGCTTTATCATATTCGCAAAGGGGATATGGTTTTAATCGACAAAAACGTCGTTCATAAAACGTCAGGCATAAACCTGCCGGATCATGAGCGAATTATGATCAATTTCAAAGACGAATTCTACTGCGCAGCTTGTCTTCCTGTGAATCTTGATCTGTTAAGGCCGTTTCAGAATGTGGTGCAAGTAATCCGCTTCCAGGCCGACCAACAGTGGGTTGTAGAATCCTTGTTGTACAAACTGGCGCAGGAAGTCACCGAACAAGCAGTCGGGTTTGAGAGTTATATCCGTTATGTACTTGGAGAGTTGTTGATTTACATCAGCAGACAACTGGATACTAACGCTGCAGTTGGCACAGAATCCAACACGCCGCAGCACCAGAAAGTGAATGAAATTGTGAAATATATCAATGAAAACTATATGAATCCGCTTTCGCTCTCCACACTGTCAGGGCAATTCTTTGTGAGCACTTATCATATTAGCCATGTGTTTAGGGATGTAACTGGGATTACGTTCATCGATTATGTGAACATTGCCCGCATCAAAGCAGCGTGCTCATTGTTAAAAGGAACAGACTCAAAAATCATCGAAATTGCTGAACAGGTGGGGTTCTCTAATGTAGTCCACTTTGGCAGAACATTTAAAAAGTATATGCAAGAAACACCATTGGCTTATCGAAAGAAGAACCGGTCATAACTGTGGAAGCTGTTCTCGAAAATAAACGCTGCCTTCTATCTGCTTGGCCTGTTTTTTAATGCCAGCCGCAAGCGCTGGGATGTCTGATACATCCAGGAGAAGAGTGCACCGCAAATCTACGATTGCAATTGTCAAAGAAACCAGCGGAAATCGGTGCCATTGGTGGTTTCGATCCAGCGACATGATAAAGTTGTTGTTGATATCCAGTTCAGAATAAAATTTGAGTTTGCCTTGCTCAAAACGATCTATAACTTCTTTACAATAATGTTCCGCTTGATCAGGCCAGACGATGGCCAGGAAGTCATCCCCGCCAATATGACCGATGAACATGTCAGCACTGTCGCAGTCTTGCAGCAGCCTGCTGGTCCAAACAATCATTTCATCTCCGTGCTTGAATCCATAAACGTCATTAAACGCTTTAAAATGATCGATATCGATGTACAGAACAGAAAAATCCTTGCCCTGCTGTTTCTTTTTATCAAGCATATCGATAATGCGTTCATTGCCCGGCAGACCGCTCAAAGGATTTTTTTGAGCCGCTTCCCGCACTTTGAGTTCAGTCATATAAGTCAACAGTTCATATACAGGGATTACGCCGACGAACTCACCCTGATCAGTTACGACGACATCATCATAGATATCTTCATAGTTGCGCTCCATTGATTTACGGGATACCTCGTCGATGGTGGTGTTCCAGTCTACCGCCAGGATATCTGGATACATCACTTCTCTCATCTTCTTCTTATAATGGAGTGCCACGCCATAATGAGTCCCCAGGATTCGAAACATATCATGGCTTCTGACGATCCCGATTGGCTTGGTGCTTTGCATTACGACAAA
>JAQBPP010000067.1 GCA_028287455.1 Bacilli bacterium
CGGCCACAGGGCAAGCCACTTTAAATACTGACGACTGGGTGAAGCAATACCAATTCATGAACCAGTTCTATTCCATTCCCGGTGCACAATGGACCTCTGCCACTTATGGGCAAAGTGCATTCATGACCGCTCGCACACTTGCGATGTATCCGTTTTATTTCAGCATGATCAATAAGTTTCAAGACCTTGATGCAACTGGCAAACCGATGAATTGGGATTTCACTACTTTTCCCTGGTATAGCCAACAGCCAGGTGTAGGAAATCAAGTGGATTCCCATAACCTGTCGATCAGTGCAGCCAGTCAGCACAAAGATCTTGATTTTAAAATCATCCAGTATATGCTGTCCAAAGATATCCAAATGGATCTGGCAAAAGACGGCAAGGCGTCTGTCTTAACCGATCCAATCTATCAACAGAACTTCGGCACAAACATTGAGATGCTCAAAGGAAAGAATATGGGGGCAGTGTTTAAAACGAAGCCGCAACCCTATTTAAGACCAGGCCAGTTTGATTCTGTGATATCGCCTTTCTCCTCGGCTGCCAAGAAAGAAATCGTAGAACAGCACAATCCGGATATTGTGGGCGTGTTAAGAAGCCAGGAAGATCTGGCAAGTAAAGCCCTCCAGACAGCCAAAGCACAACAATAGTTTCGTTCCTTGCGACCAACGTTGCTTGCAACTGAGGGAGTAAGGAACGAATGTTTTTTCTTAGTTCTTGCCGACCAAGCTTTTGTGGATCCAGATGGCAGCCTGAGCGCCGTCTCCCATGGCAATCGATACTTGTTCGGAGTGGGCCACTACATCACCAGCTGCCCACACATGCTGCACATTGGTCATTTTCGTGCGCGGATCAACACCAATGTGGTTATTGTCCTGCAATGCGGATCCTAATTGTTTAGCCAGTAGGGACTTCACTTCATTGCCGCCGTACGCAATAAAAGCGTGTTTTCCCTCAACCCGTGTTCCATTTTGCAAAACGAATCCTTCCAGTTGTGATCCTTTAGCTGATACCGCTTTTATCCGCTCTTCTATGTAGTCGATTTGGTTCGCTTTTAGTTCTGCAAACACAGCTGTGTCGACTTTCTGCAGCTCATCGTTGATAAAAACAACATCCTTTGTCCAGTAGACCAATGTTAAGGCCATCCTCGCGCCAACGTTTCCGGAACCGATCACAATTGTGTGTTTATCCTTTACTTCATAACCATCGCAGTCTGGGCACACATATACGCTGATCCCAAGACACGGTATCAACGCTGGAAAATCCGGCATCCGATCCATCACACCGGTAGCTAGTAACAAACGTTTACAGAGGTAATGAGCGCCGGTTGCGCCAATCAAATGAAACCCCTGTACCACGACGGTTGCTTGCAGCACTTCCTCCTGAACAAATGTCACGCCAAGTCGTTCTGCTTGACTCTTGCCAATCTGACGCAATTCCAGCCCGCTAACGCCATCCGGCCAGCCCAATAGATTATGATAACTGCGGCATAACGTGGAACGGCCGTAATCCGAATCAATCACCAGCACGTCATGCTTATACCTGCCAAGTTGAATCGCGGCTTGCAGACCTGCGATCCCTCCACCCACAATAACACAGTCAAAAACCATGACAGTCACACTCCTTGCATGCCTGCTCACTTTAACGAAAAAAGCAAAAAGGATAGCGGTATCGCTATCCTTGTAGTTATTGAAATGTAGTATTCACTTGATTGCTCAAATCTAGTCGAACGATGCTGTAGCTTGGTGGGCTCGGTGGGACTTGAACCCACAACCTTACGATTAAGAGTCGTTTGCGCTGCCATTGCGCCACGAGCCCAATCTCGCGGGTAGTCAGCTGACTTCTTTATTATACACGATGTCCACAGATAAGTTAATTAAAATTAATAGCTGATTTGGTTAAAACTGGTCAGCAGATCCAATCTTTGTTTTAATCCCACGAAAAGCCAGTTGGTCAGATTACAGAGGGTTTACAAAGCCCTACAGGGATCTCTTATATGACAAGATCGTTACCGAAGTAGAAACCTACGGTTTTCCTGTGATACATTACCGCAATCACGAATAAGACAACTATTTTATGCGAGATCCTTGGCATCTGGGTTGGACAGGCTGGGTAACACTGGACCAGGATTTGACCAATTACGAACACATTCAGGTCATACAACAATCCCAGCCATGAAGGGAATAAAGTAATTCTTTATCGCAACAAAAATCGTCGTCTTAAATCGTCAAAATTACCATTTTATAATTAGAATGTGTATGAGATATAAGGGAAACTTAAGAAAAATAAAAACAGTTGAAGGTGGTAAACAACATTGAAAACAGAATTCGCACAGCGCTGCCAATTATTTTCCCTTCCTTTATACGGAATCATACACGAAACAGTTGTAGAGGCACTGCAAGAAGCCGGTATTTCTGATCAACAAGTCGTTACTATTATGAGGGCACTGCCAAAACTTTCTCTAAATTCCAAGGAACAAGATGAGTTGCAAAATGGAAATGGCGCTGTTGAGTTGGAAGACACATTTGGATCAGGTAATTTTTATGTTATTGATGCCGGATCCAATGAGGCATTTGTATTCATCGAAGAAAGTAGTGCAAATTATGTGATTCAACTACTAGAAAGTGGTCAAGATCAAGATCAAAAATCGCAAAAGTCTCAACAATCTGGTTCAAGTGATCGAAAGAATGATCAATCTCAATCGGGTCAAAGTCAGTCTTCTCAATCAAGCAGTGGAGAATCTGGGCAGGGTCAATCTGGTCAATCTTCATCAAACAACGGAAATAAGGGTCAGCATAATCAGTCTTCGGACAAAGATACAATTACAAAGCTGCAAATGCTTGAGTTGTTAACACAGGGTACAGGTCAGAAACAACAGGAACAAAATCCAATGGACAAATTATTATTACTTAAAATGCTTCAGGGGGCCGATGCAAATGAAATGTTAAATAAATTACAGATGATCAAACTAATCGAACAGTTGTCAGACTCCGGAGAATCGAAGCAAGGTAAAACAAAACAAACCAATCAGAGTAAACAGAATCAACAACAAAACCAGCAAAGCCAGCAACATCCACAGCAAGGTCAAAACGAACTGCAAATTCTCCAAGAATTACAACTGCTAAAAGCACTTCAGCAGCAACAAAATTAAGGCGAACTATATCAAAGGGGAAAGTAGGCGCGCTGCTTGTTGGATGATTCTCTGTGGCAGGGATCGCTGCAGTAAATCTTCCATACGCAATGGTATAGACTCTGTCAGATCGCGCTCGAATTGTTCCGTCAATTGCCGCGCGACGCCTGTGCTGTACAACACTTGGCACACCTCGTATTGCCAGCGAAAACTTCGCATGTCGTAGTTAGCAGCACCTACTTCAGCAACTTCCCCATCGATGATCATTAGTTTTGCGTGCAGCATGCCTTTGTCGTATTGGTAAATCTGGACCCCTGCTTCCAATAATTCTCCGTAATACGTTTGACTGGCAAGACCGACGATCACTTGATCGACGTGGCGAGGAACCAGCAATCTTGCGCGCACACCACGCAGCGCAGCTGTCTTTAACGCCATAATAATATCTTCTTCCGGCGCGAAGTAGGGAGTAGTGATATCTAAGGTCTTAGTGGCTTGTGTAACACAGATAAAATAAGCCTGCCTCATGACTGGTGTAGGCAGGCCTGGATTTCCTTCCAACGTCTGCACATACGTATCCTGCTCATTTCCTGCATTGCGTCCCAACTCTTCACTTGACTCGGCTGACCATCCAGAAAGAGCGGTCTGAACCAGCGGTGCGCGTTTGTACATATCTGTTGAAGCCGGTATGGGTTTCCGTTCCGACGAAGCGATGTTCCAATGGGCATTGAAGATGGCCTCCAAATCCTTTGCAGCTTCGCCTTCAATTTGTAAATGAGTATCCCGCCAGAATCCTACGTTCTTTTTTAAGCCGGTATACTCATCCCCAACATTGATCCCCCCTGTAAAAGCTACCGTGCCATCGATCAAGACAATCTTACTATGATCGCGGTAATTCCAATTGGACAGAATCCAAGGGAAGCGCAGCGGAAATATAATCCTGCAGTCAATCCCTGCTTCCATCATCCGGTTAAGTGCTCGCTGCGGAAATTGCCTACTGCCGAACCCGTCTCTGATAAAACGAATCTGCACTCCCGCCGCGGCCCGTTCAATCAGTTGATCTGTGATACGCCTGCCAATATGATCATCCCGGTAAATGTAATATTCCAGATCAATCGTTCTGTTCGCTTTTTGTATGGATTTGATGAGTTGCTCATAGGTTTCCAACCCATTCGTAAGCACCTGGACTCGACCTGTCCTCAGCCCATGAACGGACAAATTCCGAAGAGCATTCGCGATAACTGATGCTGATCGGCTAAAGGAGATGGGCAGCGTGTCGGACTCATTATCCGAAGAAGTCAATCGTTCTTGAAGAAGACGGGCAGGATTGGTGGTGCTAAGATAGAGCGCAAAACCAATCAGTGGTAGAACAAGGTCGACCATGATCCAAATTAAGGCATTTGCCGGTCTGCGTGCCTCACGAATGGCTATAATTAACATTAACAATCCGTTGATTATGTACAGCCAAAGAAGCCAAATCATCACTTATATTCCTCCATTTTTCTATTTTCGTTTAAATTAGTTTGTCTAGCTTGATCAATTTAAATGCTTCCTTTCCAAAAGCTGCACGATCCGGAACGACCAGATGCATTAAAAAGACCCAGGTATCCATTTGCATAAAATATGCAAATGGATACCTGGGTCTCTTCGCCTGAAAAATCACAACATCATTTGAGCCCTAACACTTGCTGTAACCGCAAGCCTCGCATTCCTGGCAGCCGCCTTGCCGAACCAGCGAGTGTTGGTGGCACTGCGGGCAGTAATCTTTGCCAGTTGTATACTGACGCAAATCAATGCGTTCCGGTTGGATTTCCGAGTGTACTTCTTCCGAAGCAGATGTTTCCGCGTGCACCAAATGACGCATGGGGAACGTTTCGGAATGCTCGATCAACGACTTCGCAATCGCATCCGGGACAGAGGAAATGCGGCGATCGCCAAAGCCTACCGAAGAAGAACCGCCAATGCCTGAGAAGTGGCGAACCAAGACGGCCTCTTTGTTCGGATTCTGCGAATCCATCAGATACAGCGTAATCGCTCTGCCCAGCGCCTCATTGGCCGCATACACTTCAGAACCCGCCTTGCCGATATTCACAAAAATTTCACGAGCCAAACCTTCACTTGGATCATCGTTGATCGTAATGAACGCAGTTCCGAGCGGTGTTTCCTTCTTATAGGTCGCTCCATACAGCACATCAGGGCGTTTGCGTTTGCTGTAACCGCCTCTTACTGCCTGCTGATTTCCCGCATCTGCTTGCGCTGCTGGCACAGCTGCTTCTGCAGAACCGAATGCTGCTGAGGTGCATTGCCCTTCAGTGTCTTGTTCCTCGTTGGAGGAGTCTTCCTTAAGAGTGAGCACTTGTTCGCTGCGAGAGCCATCCCGATAGATTGTGACCCCTTTACAGCCGAGATCATAAGCTAAATCATATAATTTCTTCGTATCTTCAACCGTGTAAGAGTTTGGCGCATTGCAGGTCTTGGAAATCGAGCTGTCAATCCACGTTTGCAAAGCGGCTTGCACTTTGACGTGATCGACAGGTGTCAAATCCATCGCCGTGACGAAGTAATCCGGCAGATCCTCTTCATTCGGAAAAGCCTCTTTGAAATCATCGATAATTTGCGCGTTCTCTTCGAACATGCCAAGGCGAGAATTCCGGTAGTAACTCCAAGCGTAATAAGGCTCACAACCGGTGGCACAGCCCACCATGGTGCCGGTAGTGCCGGTAGGTGCGATCGTCATGGTGGTCACATTGCGCACGCCGTACTTCGCGATTGCTTCTGTGATATGGGGCTTGTGCGCTGCCATCGTTTGCATATAACCTGAAGCCAGATATTTCTCAGCATCAAATGCTGGGAACGGACCGTTTTCTTTGGCCAGCTCAATGGATTCCAGGTAACACCACTCCGCCATGAGTCCCATTAGAACATCCACAAACTTGGTAGATTGATCCGTTCCGTAACGAATGCCGCACTGGATCAGCATATCGTGCAGACCCATAATGCCAAGGCCCACACGCCGTTCTGCCAATTGATTTTTACGGTTTTCCTCAAAGGGATAATACGTTGCGTCAATAACCGCATCCTGAAAACGCAGTCCGGCACGGGTAGTGTCTTCCAGCTCTTCCCATTTAATATGGTGCAGCAGATAGTCAGTTTCGCCTGCATCGAAGTGCGTAAGCAGCAGTCCGCGGATGTACTCTTCCTTGATCGGATCCGCGAAGCTTGCAGCCCGATCCTGACCACGGAAACCGACTGTAAACCGAGACAGCACAACGGCACCCAGGTTGCA
>JAQBPP010000071.1 GCA_028287455.1 Bacilli bacterium
GTTCCTGCACTCAAGCAGCAGAATGGCTTAAAATCGGATTTGATTTATCCGGGTCAAACTTTAACTGTCTCAGCAGACCAAACCTCCTCATCCGCTTCTCCCTTGTCGCAAGTGTCAGCTCAGGCGAGCACCTACACAGTCAAAGCAGGGGACACACTTTGGCAGCTTGCGCAGGATCACCAGACTTCAGTGCAGGCGTTGGAATCTTTAAACGGGCTCCAAACGGATACCCTTGATGTGGGTCAAGCCCTTCAAATTTCGGACAACGCCCCAGCCAGTCAACAACTGGATGCTACAGACCCACAATTGCCGGATGTTCCATCCCAGTTAATCCAGGTTTATAAAGACGCCGGTCAAAAATACGGTATTCCTTGGACTGTATTAGCTGCGATTCATAAAATTGAATCGAACTACAGCGTAAATAGAAACGTGACCAGTTCGGCGGGGGCACAAGGGCCGATGCAGTTTATGCCCAGCACCTTTGCCGCATACGGGGTGAGCGCGCCAGGCCATTCGGGAACTGCCGACATTGGAGATATAAAAGACGCCATTTACAGCACTGCTAATATGCTTGCTCAAAATGGTTACAAGGCAAGTCCTGATCAGGCCATTTATACCTATAATCACTCCAGCTCATACGTAAAAACGGTCATGCAGCTGTCGAAAGCTTAATGATCTAAAGCACGAAAAAGAACCATGCATGGTCAGCATGGTTCTTTTCTGCGCTAATGCGTTATTTGTTTATCACAGCTATCGATGATGCTGCCGAAATGATCCGCGAATGGTGACCGCCACAAAAGGGAACTGCTTTATAGTTCAAAAGAGCTTTTTAAAGAAACCGTCCGATTAAAGACCAACTTCCCTTGCGTGGAATACTTCGGATCTGTATTAAAGTACCCGTGGCGGAAAAATTGGAACTTCTCCTGCGGCTGGGCATCCCTCATGTTAGGCTCTACAAATCCTGCCAGAATCTCCAGTGAGTTTGGGTTCAGCCGGTCAAGAAGTGCCTTTTCGTCATCTTCTGCTTCATCTAAAATCAGCGGCTCGTATAAACGGAATTCGCTCGGCACTGCCTGTGTGGCCTCTACCCAGTGGATCGTACCTTTTACTTTTCTCCCTGTAAACCCGGTGCCGCTTTTGGTTTCAGGGTCGTACGTACAGTGCAATTCCAGGGTGTTGCCCTCATCGTCCTTTATAACGTGATTGCACTTGATAAAATACGCATTTTTTAAGCGAACTTCATTCCCTGGGAACAATCTGAAGTACTTGCTCGGCGGATTTTCCATGAAGTCGTCTTGTTCAATATAAATTTCGCGCGAAAAAGGAATCTGTCTGCTGCCCATCTCCTGCTGCTCCGGATTGTTTTCCGCTTCGAGCAGTTCAGTTTGGTCCGCTGGATAGTTAGTGAGGATCACCTTCAGCGGTTTTAGAACGGCCATGGTTCGCGGCGCTTTTAATTTTAAGTCTTCCCGGATAAAGTGCTCCAGCAGTTTGGCGTCAACGGTGCTGTTGCTTCTGGAAACCCCAACTTCTCTGACAAAATTGCGGATGGACTCTGGCGTATAACCTCTTCTGCGCAGGCCGGCCACAGTCGGCATCCGCGGGTCGTCCCAGCCATCAACCACTTGTGCATCTACCAATGGTTTCAGATACCTTTTGCTCACAACTGTGTTCGTGAGGCTTATCCGTCCAAATTCATATTGATGCGGTTGGTGAGGCATTTCACATTCAGTAATCACCCAATCGTACAATGGACGATGGTCTTTAAACGACAGGTCGCACAAGGAGTGAGTGACGCCTTCAATCGCATCTTCAATCGGGTGGGCATAATCATACATAGGATAAATGCACCACTGATCGCCAGTTTTGTGGTGCGTAGTGTGCGAAATCCGATAAAGCACCGGATCTCTTAAATTCATATTCGGCGAAGACATATCGATTTTGGCGCGCAGAACCTTTGCGCCATCCTTGAATTGTCCATCCCGCATGCGCTGAAACAAATCCAGGTTTTCAGCCCGGAGCGGTTGCGATAAGGGCTGTTCTGGCCAGGCTCGGTTAAAGTTCCACGAGTTTCCCTGATTTGCTCGGCGCTTAAGTCATCCACAAACGCTTTGCCCTTTTGAATCAATTGGACCGCCCGCTTGTACATCTCCTCGAAGTAATCAGACGCAAAAAACAATCCGTCCCACTCGAAACCCAGCCATTTCACATCTTCTTGCATGGATTCGACGAACTCGACATCTTCCTTGAGCGGATTAGTATCGTCGAAACGCAGATTCGTCTTGCCGTTGAATTCATCTGCCAAATTAAAATTCAGGCAAATCGCATAGGCATGTCCAATATGCAAATAGCCGTTCGGTTCTGGCGGAAAACGCGTAATGATTTGATCCACCCTGCCTGATTCAAGATCTTCTATCAAAACACTTTTTAAAAAGTTAGCTGGAGTGGACTGTTTTTCCAATGGATCAACCTCCTGAACTCATCGAGAGATCGCTTCCCGATCCTAGTTTACTGATAACCTCCATTATATCTATATTCATTTCACGTATCAAACGAGATAATAAAAGGTCGTAACTGCCGCGTGTGCTCAGGTTGCG
>JAQBPP010000111.1 GCA_028287455.1 Bacilli bacterium
GTGATCTTGTCCGAACCGCACCCGGCAACCAGTATTCCAACAGTAGCAACCAAAGCAACAAGTTTACTCATCTATTTCCCTCCGCAGAAAATCAAAAGAACTTTTCTGATGAATGTGCTTGTGAGAGTATTGGGGATTAGATAATGGAGAAATCGATTAGGAAGGTGGGAAGCCGGAACAGCTTTCGCTGCGACCTTTGCCTGCAAGCGGAGCAAGAAAGCTGTTCCGGCTCTCACCTTGTTAACCAATCCCCTTTTTCATTCCCCAGTACTCTGACAAGCACATCCGATCAGAAAACATCTTTGCGTGTGAATACAGCAAATGAAACCACAAGAGCCATAACGGACCACGCACCTAACACCGCCATCGAAAAACCCAGCGTCATCCCCTGCACCGGCGGAAGTCCGCCTGATAAATAATCGGTCAACCGGAGATTGAGCATAAACAGATATTTGGTTTGGGTCCAGGAGGAGGCGGTTTGGGTGAGGATGGAGCCGCCAATTAAAGCGGCGAGCATGGTTCCCATTGCGGCAGCAGATGTGCGAAAGAGCACCGAAAGCATAAAGGACAGGGTGCCCACTGCAAGGCACGTAAACCACCCCAGGCCATAGCTTAGCAAACAATATTGCCATTGTGCGAGGCTGTGCACTGTGTTGGTAGTTAATGTGTCTCCAGCTGTGCCAAACCCGGTCAACACGGGCAAGTTCCACCCGGCATAACCGAATGCAATGCCAGAGATCAGATAGGTCAAAAGTCCAAACAGAAATACAATCAGGCTCACTGACAAGACAGCAGCCAGGTATTTGCTGAGCAGTATCTTCCAGCGTTTGACTGGCCGGGTAAGCAGCAGCTTAATCGTGCCGTCTGCATACTCGCCTGACACCATATCGGCGGCGATGATCACAACAAGAAGCGGCAAAAACAGATAAATGGAAGCGTCGAGAAAAGCGCGCACAAATGTGGGGGCCCCTGGCGCGGCGGGATCGATATTATAGTTCAAATAATACTGCTCTTGCTGAATGGTGATCCTCAGTATTCGCTTATAATCGTCTGTCAGACGCCCGGATTGGAGGCGATTGGTTTGATCGGCGATCTTTTGCTGCAGGGTCAGCCGCCAATCGGTGGTGCCTGTTTGCTGCAAATCATTTTGCACTACGCGCAGCTGCGCATAAGTAAATAAAGAGATTAGTACGAGCAGAATGAGCAGAATAACGCGAAACCGCTTTTTGCGCAGAATTTTGATCACTTCGTTGTGCAGCAAGTCAACCCAGTGCATGAATTCGCGTTCCCCCTGTCAACGACAAAAATAAATCTTCCAGCGTGGCAATACGCGTCTCGACTGCCTTCAGCCGCACGCCACCGCGCACCAACTGTTCTACTACATCTGCGGTTTCGACTTCCAGCAACTGCACCAAAATGGCATCGTCTTCTTGGTCTACAATTCGGACACCTGCGATTTCAGTCAAAAGCTGACTCATCTGCGCACGCGGCTCCCCTTTGAATCGAATGAGCCCGGTACTGCCGCTCTTGAGCAGCTCATCGACGGGAGCAGCAGTGATCAACTGCCCTTGATGGAGGATTGCGACGCGGTCGCACATCGCCTCAACTTCTGCTAATAAATGGCTCGAGACCAAAACGGCCATCTGCTGTTCTTTGGCCAACCGTTTAATAAAATCGCGCAGTTCCCGAATGCCGGCCGGGTCCAATCCGTTTGTCGGTTCATCCAGAATCAGCAGTTTGGGGTTGCCCAGCAGGGCCTGCGCAATTCCAAGTCTTTGGCGCATTCCGAGCGAATAAGTGCCTACAGGGTCGTGTATCGCATGCTCCAGATCCACTTGCTGGATAATCTGCTGCAGTCGGTCGGGACTGATGCCGTGAGTCATCCGGGCAAATTGCTGCAGGTTTTCGTAACCCGTTAAATAATCATAGAATTCGGGGTTTTCCACAATACAGCCCACGTGCTGCATGGCTTGTTCAAAGTGGGTTTTGATCGACGCGCCACCGATGAACACGTCCCCGGCAGTAGGCTTGATCAAACCAACGATCATCCGAATCGTGGTCGTTTTGCCGGCCCCATTGGCGCCGAGAAAACCGAACACTTCCTGCTCGTATACATCAAAAGACAAGTCCTGGACCAAATCGCGGCCCTTAATCTGCTTACCAAGCCCTTTGACCGATAAAATAGGGAGTTTCAGCGCTCGCATCCCCTAACTGGCGAAGTTTCGTTTCAGCTTCAGTATACATCAAACGTGTTTGTGAAATGGACAACTCTCTGCTACACTTTTGGGAAAAACATTCATTCCGTTCTAGCTCCGGTTGCAGGCAAAAGTCGCGTCGAACGGAATGAATGTTTTTCCGCCAATTCGGTAAGAAGGGAGCACCCTCATCATGATGGATCAGAAGGCAAGCAAACGTCCGGCGAGTAAATTGGCGCTGATCGGGATGGGGCTGCTAACCGTTGTTTTTATGGCTGGAATGGTGTTGGCCGTTGCAGAGGTGAATCCTAAACTGCGCTTCTTTACTCAACCCCTGCCCCCACCATCTCCAGCAAACCCTTCCAATTCAACGAACCCAACCTCACCTGCGACTTCTCCGCTGCTGGTGAATCCGCAAGATGGCTCGGTTCATTTGGTGGCGTTCGGGGATTCATTAACGCGCGGTTTGGGCGATCTATCTGGCAAAGGCTATATTGGCAGGGTCAAAGATGCCCTGCAAACGCAAACGAAAAAACCGGTGGTGTTCACGAACATTGCTGTCAGCGGGCAAACCTCAACGCAGCTCGATGCCCTGTTGAATCAGAGTGAAGTTCAAGGCCTTATGAAACAAGCCACCTTGATCGTATTTACGATCGGCGGCAATGACCTGTTCGGCGCGACCAATCAGTTGGAAAATTTGTCTCCGTCAACCATTGACGCCGCCGGACAGAGCTATAAAACTCATCTGACATCGATCGTGGCGAAAATACGTGCAGCAAACGGGACCTGCCCAGTTTATCTGGTTGCGATTTATAATCCGTTCTATACGGTATTAGACCCGCA
>JAQBPP010000123.1 GCA_028287455.1 Bacilli bacterium
TGATCCCGGAATTTCAGTTGAGTCAGTACGTATACGAAAACTTGCCTCTGGTGCATCTTAACGATCACTTTGACGATATTTTCTCCAGTGCTTACAGTGTCAGTCTATTCACGGATTGGAAGAAAGCGATGTTCAATCAAGTCTGGCTAAAGCGGCGAATAACAGATCAATCCTCCGATCAGGCGGAACCTAAATTTTTGGGAGCGACACAAGCAACCGAGCATCGGCATCCGGTGCCAGGTCACACATCGGAGAATTGTAGCGAACAGTTGGGCATTCCGGGTCCATGGTACGAAAGGCTTCCACACTTTCGCATGGATTTCGTCCCAAGCGCCGGAAAGGAGTTGCAAAGCGAGTATTTCGTTCCGCGTGAGTACGCATATCATGCATTGTGTACGATTGACCAGATACGGGAGTACATATCGCCCCTCCTTTATGTTTCCGAGGTTCGCACCATTGCGGAAGACAATCTGTGGATGAGCCCCTGTTACAAGCAGGATTCGGTTGCTATCCACTTTACGTGGAAAACTAATTGGGAGGCAGTTCAACAAGTGTTGCCGATGATCGAAAAGCAGCTTGCGCCCTTCCATGCTCGTCCACACTGGGGCAAGCTGTTTGCCATGCCGTCCGCCCGGCTGCAATCGCTCTACGAGAAGCTGCCCGACTTTCAACAACTTGTCCTTCATTGTGACCCCCAAGGAAAGTTCTGCAACGCCTTCTTGACTAAATATATTATGGAGAACTAATTTCTTAGTTGTTTAGTTATCGAAGGGGAACCAAGAGCAACCATACTCGGCAAAACAGTGATAACAAGTTCTTGGCGCGGGCGGACGACAAGAACTTGACCCTTTTGTTGCTGAACTCCCATGAAAATTTATACCGCCGAAACGTCTGCCGAGCGACAAAAACATTAGACCAATGAATTCCTGATTAGATCAGGGGTTTTTTTATTTATGTAACAATGTTTGTGTCGTGAGCAAACGACAGAAGCATTGTTACATAATTTCTGAATATTGGAGTGATAATCGAAACTGAATCATAAATGCCATTCGTTGTCGTAATTTTGGAATCTAAGCCAAGTCCATTATTCACGTGAACCGCAGGACATTCACTTCACAATGTGGTATATATATCCATTCTGGTGGAACGAGGGAGGGCTTGAAATGTTCTTTTTGCAAATGTCAGGGTTTCCTGGGTCGAGAAAGTCGACTCTTGCCAGACAGATTGCGAAGTCCACGAAAGCAATAGTTATAGATCACGATGTTGTAAAAACAGCGTTGTTGGAGTCATTAGATAACGATATGGACCCCAAGCGTGTTGGAGGGGTGTCGTACAACATAGAATGGTCATTAATCGAATTTTACTTATCGCAAGAACATAATGTTATACTCGACAGCCCCTGCCTTTACGAAGAGCTGGTGAACAGAGGAACTTCATTGGCGGAAAAATATACTGCAAAATATAAATATGTAGAGTGTGTTTTAGATGATATTCACGAGCTTAATAATAGGCTGAAAAACCGTAAGCGAATGATTAGTCAGATTGGTCCTGTCGACATACCTGAACAGCGTTTCCAAGAGGTCATCAGTCGTAGCAAGAAGCCTGCTCACTTCGACTGTATGAAAGTGGACACCTCACAACCCATAGACGATTACATTGGTGAGGTTCTTCTTTATATCAACAAATGACACAGTGGGTGCGGAACTTCAGCAACGAATTTCGGAGATTCCAGTCCTGGAAGCGTTCCCTTTCATCTGTCGCTAACGGGGGCTTATGTTCAAATATCCTTCTTCAGTTAACGGGCAGGAATACGCAATATCATATCTGTTAAAAAAGAACGTATGAGCGCAGGACTGGTTGGTAGATTCTTGTCCAGTCGTGAGCTTATTTTCGTGTACCGAAATCGTTCGTTTTTGACGACTGCCAAGCGACTGTACTAGTCACTCGGTCCACCGAAGGGCTGGGCTACTTCCAATTCCAGACCTCGACCTGCCCCAGTTGAAAATCATCAAAATCCGATTCTTTCTGGAGTTTTTCCAACTCGCGCACAGGGCCAGTGACAACAGCGCCATAGACCTGAATGCCGTGCGACTTGAGATAAGCGACTCTCTTCTGATCATCCGACATATCCGGATCATGCCCGTTTGCAATCAGCCACTCCACGTCTTGCGTCAGATCCTTTTCAGACCGGCTGAGATCGGCGGCCGAATTCAAAGCTGCGGTGGAAGCTGAACCGCTTCCCATGTATTCAGTGAAAGGGCGCAACATCAAATGGTTAACAAAATAAGTGGAGCCCGCCGTCATGGACGAAATCTTAAATGTGTTCAGTTCGCCGCTGTAGACCGGCATGGAAAGGATGTGCAAGTCATATTGCGTTAATATCTGCCGCAGCGCTTCCGGCGTCTTCCCTTTTTTTGTAGAAAATGCCATAATGGCCACATTTCCGTCTCCAATATGCCTAAGCTGGTTCCATACGTCTGAATCCGCTTGTACGCTCAAGTCAGAAGTGGAAGCCGAATACAAATCATTGGGAAGTGCAAAAGTGAAATTTTGATTCTGATTTAAAAATTGCTGATTGAGATTCACCGCCACATGAAACGGAACCAAAGGGCTCTGACTAGCCACTGCATCCCCGACCACAACCTGCCAGTTCCCAACGTATTCGTATAACTTCAATTGCACCGATTGCTCAAACCATGGACTCATTGTGGCTTGTGCAATTAGAGACGAATCCACTCGTAATCCATTTTCGTGAGTTTCCACATACGTCGTAACAGATCTTACGAACTCCTGGCTTTTGCTGGAACTGAGATAATACCCTTGGATGATGGAGGAATAAATAGAATACAAAAAATATATGCCGATTACAGTTAACACCGTAGTGCGCAAAAGGGCAAGACGCGTTCGCCAAATCAAGCGGCGTGCTTGTTTGCCATCCCAGCGCACATTGGATTCATCCAGTCCTGTCAGCACTCGTTCTTCATTCTTGTTGTCGTCCTTCATAATAACTCGGCCCCCAATTCCCGAAATTTCGCTCTTGCTCGGTGCAAATTCGTTTTGACCTGATGCAGCGTAATATCCAGCGTTTCCGCCAATTCCTGATAACTAAAATTTTGCATTTCCCGCAAATATAAAAGGCTGCGGTAGGCTTCAGGCAAACATTCGAATATCTCTTCAATCTGCCTGGCGGATTCCGAATTGAGCAGCGCTTCTTCCGGTGTCGGATGGATGGAGGGGATCATCTCCCACTGTCTTTCCATTTTTGGCAGCAGTTTACGCTCGGTTTGCTGTTTTCGGCTCCAATCGATATATAAATGGCGGGCCACTTTATACAACCACGCGCGGGCGAGTGAAAGATCCCTCTTTTCCAACGACAAAAGCGCCCGGTAAAATGTCTCCTGCATCAGTTCTTCTGCCATTTCACGGCTGTGGCAAAGCCTAACCAGATACTGATAGAGGGGCAGCTGGTATTTTACAAACAATTCCTGATAAAACAGGTTCTTCATCCGCCGCCCCCTTTCTCCAACGTATTATCAATCAAGTCTATAAGTATCAAACGGATGAGTCCATTGTTTGTTACAGCGTTTCAAAAAAATAGGGAATATTGTGGAATGGATGGTGGTCATGCAAGTAAGGCGTTATGATACAAAGAGATCAAGTTTACGTGGGCAGTGTTCGGGATGAACATTATGAAAATATTGGGAGTCGAACTTCTTGAAAACTTATGTTGTTGCCTGGAAATTGTCCGAGAATTGTTTATACCCGGACTAATGAAATTACTGATGAAGATCAGAATAAATTTTTTGGTTTGACCCAATCACACATTGTAGTGACAGTAGAAATTGATTGGTACGAACGTATAAAAAGTACAACTATTTATAGATATAGATTGCCTTCTGATACTTTCCGATTGTTTGATGAATATGCAGGATACTACATATCAACCCAAACAGTAAAACCAGTGGAGATTGAACCGTTCAATAACCTTTTAGATCAACTTATAAAACTTGATATAGAGGTAAGATTTACCCCTAACCTGTATCAACTGAGAAATGCTATTTTAACGTATTACTTTAAAGCATCCGTTGTGTCAGGAGATTTCGGAACTGGTACAGGAGCGGAACTTTACAACGATGTTAACTCCGAAACGGGATCGTATGAACCAATCCTAGTCCCGATATCGGAGGTTGCAAACTACGATGTACGTCCAAAACATTTGGCACAAATTTTGCACGCAGCTTCTCATTGCGGAAATTAGCAACAATCTTTACGAAAACAGCCAAAAATTAAATGCCGAACACCTGATTTTTTAGTATATGTAATTATTCTGCTAAAGGGCGCTTATGTGACAGAAGATCAT
>JAQBPP010000156.1 GCA_028287455.1 Bacilli bacterium
GCTGGTGATGTAGTGGCCCACTCCGAACAAGTATCGATTGCCATGGGAGACGGCGCTCAGGCTGCCATCTGGATCCACAAAAGCTTGGTCGGCAAGAACTAAGAAAAAGCATTCGTTCCTTACGCCCTCAGTTGAAAAGCAACGTCGGTCGCAAGGAACGAACCTATTGTTGTGATTTGGCAGTCTGGAGGGCTTTATTTGCTTGATCTTCCTCGCTTCTTAACACGCCCACAATATCCGGATTGTGCTGTTCTACGATTTGCTTCTTGGCATCCGAGGAGAAAGGCGATATGACTGAATCAAACTGTCCTGGTCTTAAATAGGGTTGCGGCTTCGTTTTAAACACTGCCCCCATATTTTTACCTTTGAGCATCTCAATGTTTGTGCCGAAGTTTTGTTGATAGATCGGATCGGTTAAGACGGACGCCTTGCCATCTTTTGCCAGATCCAATTGGATATCTTTGGACAGCATGTACTGAATGATTTTAAAATCAAGATCTTTGTGCTGACTGGCTGCACTAATCGACAGGTTATGGGAATCCACTCGATTTCCTACGCCTGGCTGCTGGCTGTACCAGGGAAAAGTGGTGAAATCCCAATTCATCGGTTTGCCAGTGGCCTCGAGGTTTTGAAAAGTATTGATCATACTGAAATAAAACGGATACATCGCAAGAGTGCGAGCGGTCAGGAACGCACTTTGGCCATAAGTGGTAGAGGTCCATTGTGCACCGGGAATGGAATAGAACTGGTTCATGAATTGGTATTGCTTCACCCAGTCGTCAGTATTTAAAGTGGCTTGCCCTGTGGCCGCATCAAACGTGTGCAGCCATGGGGCACCGGAGCTGGGTTCGATGCCGTTGTATTGCACGCCGTCTTTCAACACCGTGAGCTTGCGGTCTAACGCCAAATAATCGTCCCATGTCATGCCATCATGCGGGTAGGCGACTCCCAATTTATCGAAGATATCTTTGTTGTAAAACGTGACGTACATGCTGTTATCATAAAGGGGCATTGCATAGATTTCGCCGTGTCCGTCATCCTGTACTTTAATCGCATCCAGCTCTGGGGCTTTAATCTGATTCAAATCAAAATGATATTTCTTGATCAGACTGGTCATATCATCAAGAAGACCAATCGGTTTATATGTATTTGTGATGGAGGGATCGCTTGATAGAATCAAGTCGGGCGCATTGCCGGCCGCGACCAAGTCGGCAGCGTGGGAGCCGGTGGCGTCTCTCACTTCATTAACCGTGACATTTGGAAATTTCTTTTTCAACGGATCGAGAATATGGCTTTGAACGAATGTGTCAGGATCATCGGAGAATTGAACGAACAGAGTTATTGTAACTGGCTGCGTGTCATCGGGTGAAACAGTTCCTCCCTGGTCTGCATTGGTTGTTTTGCCGCAGCCTGTCACCAGAAGGGCAGTTCCTAAAGCAGCCGCACTAAGGATCCCAGAGAATTTGTGAATCATGCCAAATCTCCTCCTAAAACTAGTTAATGGGTGATTATATCACTATATGTAAGCGTTTTCAATAAATTCCTGCTAGCAATCCCTGCGCATCTTTTTTAAAATAGTAGTTGTGTTAGTTCATTCAGGGAGGTTGCATATAGTGGCTCAACCATTAAGAGCAGGGATCATTGGCCAAGGACGAAGTGGCCGCAATATCCACGGGAGATGTTTAAGCAAACATCCTGATCAGTATAAAATCGTGGCCGTGGCTGACGCGCTGGAAGAGCGGCGCTTACGGGCGGAAGCGGAGTATGGCTGTCAGAGCTATGCGGATTACCAAGACATGCTGCAGCGTGATGATCTGGATTTTGTGGTCAACGCCACTACCAGCATGATGCACGTTCCAGTCTCGTTGGAACTCTTGAATCATGGATTTCATGTAATTTGTGAGAAACCGCTTTCCCGTAATGTGGAAGATGTCGATTTGCTTGCGGAGGCTGCGCGCAAGGCGGGCAAAGTATTTGCAGTTTTTCAAAACTATCGGTATACGCCAGCTTTTGTTGAATTGAAAAAGGTGGTCGACTCTGGCGTGTTAGGCCGACTGATACAAGTGAGTATTGAATATAACGGTTTTTCACGTCGATGGGACTGGCAAACCTTGCAGGAAAACAATGGGGGTAATCTACTAAACACAGGCCCTCATCCAGTGGATCAGGCGCTGCAATTGTTTGGAACTGACCAGATGCCTCAGATCCTTTGCCGCATGGACCGAGCCAATACGTTTGGCGATGCAGAGGATTATGTGAAACTGATCATGCACGGTGAAGGTCGACCGTTGATTGATATTGAGGTTTCTTCCTGCTGTGCATACCCTAATACTACTTACAACCTTCAGGGGACACGCGGCGGACTGCGCGGAACTACCAGCCAAATGTCCTGGAAATATTATAAAGCCGAAGAAGCCCCGCAGCAGGAATTGACACGTGTACCCATTGTGAATGCGGATGGGTTGCCCGCATATTGCAGTGAGCAGTTAACCTGGTATGAAGAGAGCTGGGAAAAGACGCAGGCAGGTGGAAATGAGCCTACACACGATGCGTTTTATGAGATGTTCTACAAAACACTCACACAAGGGGCGCCTCTAGATATTACTTTAGACGAAATTCGCATGCAAATTGCTGTGATGGAGGAATGCCATCGCCAGAACCCCCTGTCGCGTTTAGGATGAACTGGGCGGCACTGGCAATCGGCGGATTTATCGGAGCGATTTTAAGATATGAGGCAAGCAGTTGGATCGTTCATTTGCCGCATGCTTTCCCGGCAGCAACATTGTTGATTAACTGGTCCGGCTGTTTAGTGCTGGGCTGGTTGTTTACCCTTACATCAAACGGGTGGAACATCCATCCAAGCTTGCGGCTAGGGGTAGGCACCGGTTTTATTGGATCGTTTACGACCTTTTCTACATTTTCAGTGGAGACAATTTCTTTATGCCAGCAGGGAGATGTCGGGGTTGCACTGCTGTATGTGCTCTTCAGTGTGGTCGGCGGGTGCCTGTTGACTGCACTAGGTTGGAAACTGGCGCTGATTCAAGCCGGGCGCCGCAGGGAGGGTCTGTCGTGATCATCGCAGGTCTGGGGGGCATCCTCGGAGCACTCTCCAGATATCAGCTTGGCAGATGGATTACGTCCCGCACCGCTTCCCCATTTCCAATCGGCACCTGGATCATCAATGTGTCTGGCTCGTTGCTGCTCGGACTGCTGTTTGAGCTGCATGCAAGGACTGCTTTGCCTGCAGGGTTATGGCAGCTCACGGGGGTCGGCTTTTGCGGCGCGTATACGACGTTCTCGACTTTCGGTTATGAAACTGTGCAGCTAATCGAGCAGGCCATGTACAAAACAGCACTCTTCTATGCGGCCAGTTCAGCGCTGATGGGTATCTTGGCCGCCTGGTTAGGCCTGTTCATTGCGGGCGTATGATCAATTCCTGAACAGCTGTTTCACCGACGTGATAAGATTGAAGAGAGGGAGAGGTCGCAAGTTGCGAATTGACGCGCACCAGCACTATTGGAAACTGGCACGTGATGACTACGCTTGGCTTACAGAAGAACTTCCGGTGTTATACCGGGATTATTTGCCGCAAGATCTAATTCCGAACTTGCAAAAACAGGGCTTTGCGCAAACCATTGTCGTGCAAGCTGCTCAAACCCATGCTGAGACGGACTATCTGCTGTCGCTAACTGAACAAACCGATACGATAGCGGGCGT
>JAQBPP010000173.1 GCA_028287455.1 Bacilli bacterium
CCGCGTTTAATAATAGTTTCGTTTCAATTTTGGGATTGTAATATCGAATATTTCGATATTCGGGATAAAAGCTTAAGTTTCGAATAATTGGCAAAAGTTGTCCAGTACATAAGGAATAATGAATAAAGTAAGCGTATAAAAAAGCTGCATCAGTCCAAGCAGCATTCACAGCAATTCCCGCGGTGATGCATTCATTGCTCTCAATTGTCCTGTTTAACCATTGTATTCGGCTACTCACAATTTTTTTTGCCTGTAAAAACATCAACTGTCTGGCTTTTTGTGTGACAAGGTACTCCTTTGTTTTTGATAACAGCTGTTGCAGCAGACATTGAGGATCATAAATGGCCCGCGCTTCTGCCAGAAAACGAAAATCCCACGGCTCTGAATACACCTGTTCGATTGAAGGCAGATTGTCAATATGCAACTGAATAATTTTATCTTTGAACTTAACGTTTTGGCTGTATGGCTCAACAGTACCTTCAGAAAAATACAAGTTTAAATCCAAATCGCTGTAACTATCTGCGTCTCCTCTACCTACTGATCCCCCGGCAAATGCACACAATAAATTGTCGACGTTATTTAACTGAATGTACTCCTTACCTAACGACACTAAATACTGAGTATGATCCATTAAAAATCCTCTTTTTCTCCCAATGGAGTGACAATTCCGTTCATACTGATGGTATTTTTCTCTTTGCGATACTCTTTAAGCCCTTGCTCGCCCTTCTGAATCGCCCACTTTTGCAGCGAATTTCGCTCTCCGGTATAAGAAAAGAAAGGCACGCCATATCCGCACGAGGTTTTTACAGAGTGTATCTTTGCATAAATGATTTGTCGTGCGCCCGGAAGAAGATCAAAATTTTGGATAAGACCCTCCCACTCAGCCATTTCAGGCAAAATGACACGGCCGTGTCCGTACAGGCGTAGAATATCCGGAGCCCCTTCGAACGCAATAAACATGAACGTAATTCGCCCATTCTCTTTGAGATGAGCACTCGTTTCATTGCCGCTGCCAGTCAAATCTAAATAGCCTATTTCTGTCGGGGAGAAGATGCGCAGCGTATCATATCCCTTTGGGGAAATATTGATTTGTCCTCCTTCTGAGGGAGCGGAGCCTACAAAAAATAACCGCTGATTCCTGATAAACTCTTCATGATCAGGCTGCAAAGACGTAAACAGTTTGCCCAACCTTATCACCTCATGTGTCAAGACTTGTGTTCATTGGGATTTCACATAAAACTCATGTAAAAACACTGCAGTATTGATCAATAAATACAGCAGCGATTGTTATTCGTCAAGGCCGTGTCATCGCATGCTGCAATCTACCAGTTTGAACAATTTTCTATGAAAACCAAATGAATATCGCAATAGACTAAATTGATTTATAATAAAACAGGAACTGAGTGTAACAATTCCCGGTGTTGAATCAACTAATTAAATTGTAGTCAGAAGGTGGCAGGCGATGGATGAACAAACCAATGCATCTGAAGCAACAAGGAATTTGTTTGATTTATACGGGAATCAAGTCTATCAGTATGTAAGATTTACGTTGGGCAATGCGACAGAAGCTGAAGATGTCGTGCAAGATATCTTTTTAAATGTATTGCGTTCCTGGAATCAATTTGAAAATCGGTCCAGCGCCAAAACCTGGCTCTGGTCGATTACCCGAAATTGCATGAGAGATGCGCTTAGACAAAAAAACAGACATCAAAGACAGCCGATCGATTCAATTGAGAACCTGCGGGATGTTTCGTCCTCGAACAGTTTTCACCTGCTCGAATTAGAGGATAGCCTCCACCATCTGTCACTCTCTCATCGCAAAGTAGTGATTTTGCGCATCATTCAGGATCGCACTGGGGCGGAAACAGCCCAACTATTGGGTTGGAGCGAGGTTAAGGTTCGAGTTACCCTTCACAGAGCACTTAAGAAACTGCAAGAGGTTTTTCTTGACACTAACATGAGGTGAATCTGATGGATCTTAAAGAGTGGCAGCAGAAGTTTTCACCTTTGAATCAGGTGGAAATGCCAGAAGAGTTTAAAGCAAAAATGATTGAAAAATTGGAACTGAGCCATGGGCAGCCACTGCAATCCATTGCAAAAGTTCCTGTTTCCCATAGACGACTTTGGCTGAGTACAAGCGCCGCAGGAATTGCATGTACTGCCGTCATAGCAGGCGGCCTATTTTTGCTGAATAATCCAAACCATCCATATAAGTGGTCTCCATTGACGCCTGGACAGGGCGCATCAAATGCAACCAATACCGCCTTAACAAATGATACCGTTGCACAGACAGGGCACACTGCGCCTTCCACATCCGACACCAGCAATCAGGCCGGATCCACCGCAGCTGCGGTTTCAGGTTCAAATCATACATCTGATCAGTCGAGTGGATCTAACTCTGCTAATCCAGCAGGGCCAAAACCAGGGTCAAAACCAGCATCCACTCCATCTGAAAATGCATCATCAAATTACGTAGCAGAAGCGACGAATTCACTTAATTCGACGAACACCACAGACTCAGCAAATTCCTTGTCACAAAACACAACTTCACCAAATACAACTTCTGCGCCTCCTGTCAGCCAGCACACTGCCCAGATGGCTCCAAATACTGCCTCATCCGATTCCGACTCAACAGCGTCAGCTAACCCGACAGTGGCGGCGAATTCAACTGACTCCTCTTCGGGCACATCCCAGGCCATGACTGAAGGTGCGCTTGCTTTATTTCCGCCGCAGATCAC
>JAQBPP010000206.1 GCA_028287455.1 Bacilli bacterium
AGCTCCGTCAATCGACAGCATGGAAAGTAATTTTTTATTTGTATTTTTTTCAAATGCCGGCCAACCGCCATCCCGGTTTTGCATGGACAATAACCAACTCATTCCTTTAGTCCAAGCAGACTGATACGCTTCGCTGACTTTCGCAAGTTGACTAATGGCACGTAAACATGCGGTTGTATCATCTATGTCAGGATTCAGGGTATTAATGTCGGAAAACCCCCAGCCACCGGGCTCAGCTTTTGGGTTGTGTACCTGCCAATCCCCCTTTTTGACATGCTGACGGGAGAGTAAATATTGACCCGCTTTACGGATTGTCCTGCTATCGGCAGCAAGGCCTGCTTCTTGCAGGGAATAGCTGATCAATGCTGTATCCCAGACTGTGGAACTGGAGTTTTGAATATGCAGTCCTCTTGCTGTTTCATAGGCAAGTGACTTGATTCCGGATATGGCTCGCATGATGATCGGATGATCTTTGGGATAACCAATGGCTAACAGAGCAAAGATCATCAAATAGGTGCAGCTCGCGTAGCTAAGCAATGTTCCGTTTTCCTCAATTCTTTCAAGCAGAAAGTGTTCCAACTTGCGCATAGAAAGTGAGTTTACGTCACGTTTTGAACTCAGATCAGGGTTGATGCGAATGTTGGGAGAGGACAGGAGCAGATCCTGCAGGTCAGGGGTTTGACTGGAACGCAAAGAATACTTTTGGTTTGCAGCAATTACAACTGGAGCAATGTGAACACGGCTAAATCCGACTAAATCATAAAAGTTGATTGGAAACCACTGCGGGAGCAAAATAAACTCCTTTGGAAAAAACGAGGTTTTCCATGGAAGTTGTCCTGTCAATTCCAAGATCACTTTGGTAGGACGTATTACCTTAGACAATCCTCCCTTCGAACGGATGATCTGTTTGGCAGGCTGAAAACGTTTATCCTCTTTTGAGTAGAGTCCCGAAAACAGCAGCCCGTAGTAGGCTTCAACTGTTGCCTGCAAGTTCGCAGATTCCTCATCCTCATATAATTTCCAGCCACCGCTTGCATGCTGCAGGTTCATGATGCGCGCCGACAAACGTTCGATCCATTCTTCTTCCTGGATTCCAAGGGATCGTAAAAGGATGATCAAATAAGCATCTGTCATTGGGCCGCTTTCAAAGCAGAAACGCCAGCTTCCATCCACAGCTTGCAATTGTTCCACAACATTCCTCAGCTTTACAAGATGGTTTTTAAAGTCCTCCATATCCGATCCAATCCTTCCGGTAGCAAATCCTTGTTCTATCAAGATACGTTTCCAGCTCTCGTCTGTTGTGGACTCATTGGAAAACAGAAACTAGACCGAACGATTGATAGGTTTCTGCCGACACGAAAAAAAAGAAACGAAATAAACTAGTTTTAGTACAGGTATTTCGATAAGAATTTTTCAACAATCAGGAGGGATTAGATTATGCCAGACCCGCATTTAATGGGCATGTTCCGCAGGCATTTGAGGAATCCTCGTTATTGGGGGCGGATACGTGGAATTTTGCATTCCTATGACTATCACGCCTTACAAGATCCTTACGCGGTGGGTACAATGATTGACCAGCTTTGTGGATGCTGCGGGATGGGCATCACACCAGGGCAACGGGCAGAAGCAGTCCAATTTGTAGTGGCACAACGAGTGGATCCAAGACTTTGGTCTCATCGTGCACGGATGTGGCGGACGCTCCATAGCTATTAACTAAACAAAAAGGAGTATTTGCCGCTGACGTCCTCGTTAACAGGAAGTCGCTGTCTGCGGCAAATACACCCTCTGATCGTCAATGGAAAAAGCTGAATTACTGATTAATGCGCGCTAATTGATCAAGAAACAGTGGATTCAAAACGCGGATAAACGTTCCTTTCATCCCTAGGGAACGGGATTCGATCACACCGGCAGATTCCAGTTTACGGATGGCATTCACAATCACAGAACGGGTAATGCCCACGCGATCCGCGATTTTGGAAGCCACCAGCAGTCCTTCACGCCCATCGAGTTCTTTGAAAATGTGAGTAATGGCTTCTTGTTCCGAGTAAGACAAGGAGTCAAGCGCCATGGCAACAACTGAGCGATTTCTGGCGGTCGCCTGGGTCGCTTCCTGCTGAGCACGCAAAATTTCCATGCCCAAAACAGTCGAACCATACTCTGCCAGCACCAAATCTTCATCAGTAAACTCGTCATTCAAACGCGCGAGCATGACCGTACCGATGCGGACACCTCCGCCGTATACAGGCACTACTGTAATGAATTTTGTGCGGAATGACTCATTTTCCTCTGATGAAAACACGTAGAACGGATCTTTGTTCTCGATATTTTTCGTAGTGAGATCGATGCGGAGCAGGTGCTCATTGAATGTACCTGGGAATCGCTTGTCTTCGTTCATAATCCGATTCCACTCGAGGGTCAGCTCATATTCGGCCAGTCCATAGCCCAGAATCGCACCTTGTTTCTCAACAACATATACATTGGCATGTACCATATCGGACAAGAGTTTTGCTAATTCGCGAAAATCCACGCCATTAACAGTCACTCTCTGCAGTGCACGGTTAAATTGCTGCATTTTCTCTAACAATAACAATGAAAATCTCCACCCTTTTAATAAAAGTAACACCCATGTGACTGCCTGAACAAATAGGCGCCCAGTCTATGGTGTGTCCTCATTTTACCTTAGACTATAGATCTTGAGTATGCAACCCTAAAGTGCCATAATTCACAGTTTAGTCATTTGTGCAAACAGGTAAATTAGACAGACAAATTTCGACAATTTACCCCTTGACAGCGCTCGAGCAAGATCTGCGCCATTCGTTCATCATAACCGATGGCGCCTCCCACCGACATCTGCAAATCCGGATAGCAAGCTGCGGCCGCTTGCGCATAACCGACCGCCTTTTTCATCAAATATCCTTCAGTTAAAAAGTAAGGGAGCACATACAGCATGCGAACCCCTTTGTCATAACAATTCGACACTCCCTGTGCAATCTGTGGGGGTGTATAGTCAAGATATGCTGCTTCCACCACCTGCAGCCCGGTTCGCTCCTGAATGGCTTGTGTCAGCGTGCGAACCGATGATGTGGCATCGTCTGCCAGCGACCCATGCGCAATGAGCAGCAGCCCTTGCATCAGGCTAACACTTCCGCCACACTGGCCAAGGCTTCTGCTACCTTGCCAGGGTCTTTGCCGCCTGCCTGTGCGAGCTCTGGACGGCCGCCGCCGCCGCCGCCTGCAATTGCAGCCACTGACTTCACAATTTTACCTGCCTGGTATCCGTTTGCGATCAAATCTTTGGTTACTGCTGCAACAAAGGAGACCTTGTCGTCATGTACCCCGCCTAACACAATTACGCCGCTCTTCATCCGACCGCGCAGATCTTCCGCAACGGCACGCAAGCCATCCATATCCAATCCGCTCAGCTCTGCTGCGATAAAAGGAGTTTTACCTGCATATTGAACTTGACCAAGCAGCTGTTTCACTTCATAGCCCGCCATCTTCGCGCGCAAGGACTCAATTTCTTTGTTCGCATCGCGCACTTGCACCTGCAGCCCGTCCACTCGGACAGGCAAGTCTCGTACACTCGCTTTTAACTTCGTTGCCATCTCTTCCAGCAGTTGATTCTGTTCCAGCGCGTATTGATATGCCCCTTTGCCCGTTACCGCTTCAATCCGTCGGACTCCGGAAGCGATGGAGGACTCACTGACAATCCGGAACTGGCCGATTTCGTCTGTCGAGGTGACATGGCAGCCGCCGCAAAGCTCAATAGAATAATCGCCAGCACTTACCACGCGCACCTGATCTCCATATTTCTCGCCAAAGAGCGCCATCGCGCCCAGCTGCTTGGCTTGCTCAATCGGCAGTACCCTGGTTTCTACTTGCTGGCCGGTCCAAATCTGCTCGTTCACTTTGCGCTCAACGGCCCGGATTTCTTCCTTCGTCATCGCGCTTAAGTGCGAGAAGTCAAACCGCAGGCGTTCTGCCTCCACCAGCGAACCAGCCTGCGCCACATGATCCCCCAGCACTTCACGCAGCGCTTTATGCAGCAAGTGCGTTGCAGTGTGATTCCGGGTGATTTCCATCCGATTCTTGCTGTCGATCGATGCCTGTGCAGTTGCGCCTGAACGAACTTCACCGGAGATGACATTGGCAAAGTGAACATGCAGGCCGCCGGCGATTTTCTGCACGTTCACAACTTGCAATTGCGCTGCTTCCATTACTGACACGATGCCTCGGTCTGCCACCTGGCCGCCAGATTCCGCATAAAATGGAGTGCGATCCAGTACAAACTGTACTTCGTCCCCTTCCTGAGCTGACTCTACCACTTCGCCGCCCAGCACCAGGCGCAAAATGCGTGCTTCCGTCACCTTTTCGTCATAGCCAACAAACTGGCTTGAATTCGCCAAGCCCTCCCAGATTGCCGTTTGAGCGCTCATGGATTTGACATTTTTTCGGGCAGCGCGCGCTCTTGCACGCTGCTCATCCAGCGCTTGCTCAAACCCTTCCCGATCGGTGGACAGGCCTTGTTCAGCCGCGATATCCTCTGTCAGATCAATCGGGAATCCATACGTGTCATAGAGCCGGAATGCATCGACAC
>JAQBPP010000262.1 GCA_028287455.1 Bacilli bacterium
AGTGAGATCGCCATCATCAGTGTGTCCATCCCCAATGATAGAACTAGCGCGATCATTTTAAGAGCTAACATTTGCAGCCTCTCCCAACTCCATTAACGATAAAACTCACCCGCGCAGATAAACTCGGCTGGTCCTGTCATATAAATGCGGCCATTTTTCGCCCATTCGATCTGCAGGTCTCCCCCGAGCAGGTGAACTCTAACCGGAACCCCGCGGGTTAAGTGTCCAGTAAGCACGCCCGCCACCACAGAAGCGCAGGCCCCCGTTCCGCAAGCCTGCGTAATGCCTGAACCGCGCTCCCAAACCCGGAAAATCATTTCCGTGGGGCTCACTACCTGGTTGAATTCCACGTTGACCCGTTCTGGAAAGCGAGGGTCATGTTCGATGACAGGCCCAATCTCAGCCACTGGAACCTGCTCCACATCTTCCACAAAGAACACCGCATGAGGATTCCCAGTCGACACTGCTGTAAGTTTCAACTCGTGCCCAGCTGCTGTAAACGGTTCAAGCACGGTGATAGAATCAGCATCTCCATGCATCGGCAGGTCCTTTTTGCACAAACCAGGCTCCCCCATATCAATCGTGACCAGCGCCACCTGTCCGGTCGCGTCATTTAGTGATACGGTCGCCGAAACCACGCCGCCGCCCTTAGTGTCGATTGTAAATTCCCGCTTCTGCGTCAAGCCCCGATCAAACACATATTTCGCTACACAGCGCAGTCCGTTGCCACAGTTGCCTGCTTCCGAACCGTCGTTGTTGAAAATGCGCATCGAAAAATCTGCGCGCGGCGATGGTCCAATCAAAATCATCCCGTCTGATCCGATCCCAGTATTGACATTGCTGACGCGCACTGCCAAATCAGTTAATTCCTCGTGGTTCAGCGTTTCTTCAAACAGATTTACATAGATATAATTATTGCCAAGTCCGTGCATTTTCGTGAATTTCATTGCCCGTGCCCCCATTCAGCCCTGCCATCCATCTTGAAAACCCACCTGCACCTTATTGCCCTTGCGAATTACTGGACGCTTCACCAACATGCCGTCAGACGCCAGCAAATCTATCATTTCATCATCGGATAAAGCAGGCAATTTATCCTTCAGCCCTAATTCCTTGTACCTGTTTCCGCTGACATTAAACCATTTGCGAATAGGCAAACCCGATAATGGAATCCATTTTTTCAACTCAGCTGCCGTCAACGGTTCCTGTACGATATGCCTGAGTTCAAGCAGTTCACCAGACTGTTCGATCGTTTTCTTCGCAGCACGGCAGGTGCCGCAGTTTGGGTACCAAACAAATTGAATGCTCATGTGCAAGCCTCTTTTACATAGTTATTCGCGTGTGACTGGATTTGGCAGTTCTCCCCCTGCGTGAACCAGGTATTCAAACAGAAATTCAAATGCCTGCAGATGTTTTTTTGCTTCCTGCCACGTCTTGCCCCACACATATATGCCATGTGTCCGGAGCAAAAGACCTGGCACCAGCAGTTTGCCAAGTTTCAGCCGATTAGCGGCATGCTGGGTTAACTCGGCGATATCTGCGAAATTGTCCACAACCGGAATGACAATTTCAGCATCTTCTTCCCAAACGCCAAATGCCTTGATTAACTCGATGCTGCGCAGCTTCAGCCACCCGTCTTTGGCATAAACGCCAACCAGATTATTAAACACGGTATGTACATGAAGCACTGCGCCTGCATCGGTCAAGTCATAGATCAAACGATGGATTTGAGTTTCGTAGGATGGCTTGCGGTGAGTCGTTCCACCCACGACCTGACAATCCTGATCCACCACTACGATGTCATCCTGCCGCAAAAATTCTTTGTCCACTCCGCTTGCGGTAACCGCCATCAGCAGCGGCTCCTTCTGCATCAGAACAGACAAATTCCCCGAAGTGGCCGGCAGCCACCCTTTGGCTGACAGCACCTGGGCAATTTGCATCAGCTGCCCTGCAGCTTCCTCGCGATTACAAATTGGCAGTGACATCTTCTAATCCCTCGATTACGTCATAAAAAGTTTCATACGGAGTATGCGGCAGTCCTTGATGCTCGCACTCCCTCAGCAGGTAGCCTCTCGCAAATACATGCCGCGCGACCTTCGCCATGCCCAGATCGGATACGCTGTCACCGATGATAAAGATGGAATCCTCTTCATCAACCACCTGACGAATGATGGAAGGTTTGCAAGGCGAACACCTGATGCTCTTGTTGCCGGCGCTTTCGCAATGTTCATCACAAGTGTAAACCGTGCGCAGCTGCATAAACTCTCCCGAAGTATCGACGTGGTTTGCGAACACCGAAGTCACTCCATATGGCTCCACAATCGGCCGCACGAACGCCTCTAAACCGCCGGATATCACGCTGAGCGCAAATTCCCTCTCGTTACAATACTCCACAAACGCTTCAAACCCTGCACGCACTTCAGCAGTACCGATGACGTGCAGCAGCAGCCTTGAGTACAAGCTGCTGGGGATTTTGCGGTACAGCTCGGCCAGCCCCTCCCCTTGACTGAGTAGTCTGGCAAAGATGCGCTCGACTACTTCCTGATAGCCTGGAGGCTCAACCTCTTTTAAAAATGACAAGATCATATCTTCAGTGGTAATGGTGCCGTCAAAGTCACAAAATACTCGAATCATCGTTTGTCGATTGCTCCTTATTTGTTAAATTGCTCCGGATATGATGCAAAAATGTTTGCCAATCGCAAAGCGGCTTCCGTTAATCGCTCTTCTGAGGTCAACAACGCAACACGCACATAACCTGTTGCAGTTGAACCAAATCCTTCACCCGGCGCTACTACTACATGCTCCTGCTCGAGCGCAAGACCCGCAAACTCAATCGATCGCACTCCAGGCGGCAATGGCACCCAGGTAAAAAAAGACCCTTGCGGGGCGGGGCAATCGATCCCTTGCGACCGGAGTGCCCCCACAAATGCATCGCGACGATGTTGGTAGGTGTTCACCAGTTCGCGCACACTGTCCTGAGGCGAACGCAGCGCGGTGATTGCTGCGCGCTGGACAGCTCCAAACAACGAACAGTAGTAATGATCCTGCAAGAGGTTGATTAATCCGATCACCTCTGCATTGCCAACCGCAAAACCAACCCGCCAGCCCGCCATGTTATACGTCTTGGATAAGGTGTAAATTTCAATACCGACTTCTTTAGCTCCCTCTGCCTCTAAAAAGGAATGCGGCTTTTGACCATCAAACCCAATTGCGCCATAGGCAAAATCGTGACAGACAACAATCGAATTGCGCGCAGCAAACTCTACCAGGTCAGTGAAAAATGAAGCAGGTGCTGCGCTGCCTGTCGGGTTATTGGGATAGTTTAGAAAGATCAGCTTGGCACGCTCCCGCACGGAAGCAGGGATGCGCTCAAAGTCTGGCAGGTACTGGTTTTCCTCCAGTAGAGGCATCATATGCATGGACGCGCCGCACAGCGCGATGCCCGACCAGTAATCGGGGTAACCCGGGTCTGGCACGAGCGCCATATCACCTGGATTTAGCAGGCATTGTGCAATTTCAACCAGGCCAGTTTTCCCGCCAAACAAAATAGCAACCTCCTGCTGCGGGTCGAGCTTTACACCGTGTTGTTCAAGGTACCAATCGGAGACCGCCTGTTTTAATTCGGGCAGTCCGGAAAATGGCGGATAGCGATGGGTGACTGGATCTAGCGCCGCTTCCCGCAGGGCTTCCACAATATGTGGAGGTGTCGGCAAGTCAGGGTTGCCCTGTCCCAAATTGATCACATCATGACCCGCCTTTACTGAGATTGCTGCCTTCGCTACCAAAGTCGAAAAAAACTGAGTCGGAAGCGCAAGCATACGGTCAGCTGGCTGAATATTCATTTGAACAGTCCTGCCTTTCTATCTCGTTTCTGGAGTCAGAAAACTAAATTCCGACGCCGCAGACCGATTGAAAATACCATTCCCATTAAAATAAAATTAGTCAATAAACTGCTGCCTCCGTACGAAACGAAGGGCAGTGTAATCCCGGTAGATGGGGTGATGACTAAATTCATCCCGATATTTTCGAAGATCTGAAACATAAACATTCCCATCACCCCGTAAATGAAAAAGATACCGAAATAATCCCCGCATTTGGCCGCAATGCGCATCATTCGATAGAGCAGCACAAAAAAGCAAAAAATCAGCAGACTGGACCCGATAAAACCAAACTCCTCTGCGATCGCCGAGAAAATGAAGTCGGTTTGCTGTTCAGGCACCCAACCATCTTGCGTTTGGGAGCCCTTTAGCAAACCTTGTCCGAATAATTCCCCGGATCCAACTGCAATTTTTGCCTGATCCACCTGGTACCCTCTATTAGTCGGATCCAAAGTGGGATCGATAAACACCCTGATCCTGTTTTTTTGATACGACTGAAGCGGAAGCTTATGATCAACAAAATACATTGATTGAGTCGGAAACAAGTGTGCACAGATAAAGAATCCAGATGTCAAAACAGTGACTGCGGTTAAAGTCACCACCAAAATCTTCGGCCGAAGAAACAGCAGCAGCAGTGTAGCCCAAATGCTTACAATCACGAGTGCCTGTCCTAGTGCAGGCTGTTTATAGACCAGAACAAACGGAACAAACGTGATCACCGTAATCACCAAAAACTGCAGCCAAGAAAAGGGACGCTCGTTTTCTTTCTGCTTGGCCATGAAATCTGCAATTGTCATAATGATAAAAATTTTGATGAATTCGGACGGCTGCAGTTGGAAACTCCCGAGCGAAATCCAGCTATGCGCGCCTTTGACTGCAGGAGCCTTAAACACAGCAATCGACAACAAGATCATGATCCCGTAACCAATCCATTGCAAACGCCCTCGATAGCGCCTGTAGTCAATTCCTATAATTACGGCAAGTCCCGCATAGCTCATAAACTGCCAGACTAATTCATGGGAGAAAACCTTCGACAAATCAGGATTGTTATGAGTTGCCGAGTAAACTGACAGCAATGAAAAAAACGAGATGCACACCAATACGACAAGCATTGTGAAGTCAAAATCTCGTACGTATCGTTTCCAACGACTTCTGGTTACCATTTCCGTCCACCCTTCAACATAACACCCAAACACAGTTAACCTGGAGGCATCAGGGTCTCCTTTTCCAGAGATCTTGCTGCCGTTTAATCTTATTATACAAAAAACAGGCGGAGGTGGAGGAATTTCCAACAATTCGTACTCATTTCGTATTCTCTTCTCCAGGGCGGTCAATCCGATCGGCTCTTCTTTTCCTCATGACTGCGTTAACCAGGAGGACAAGCACAAACAAGCCAATCGCTGCAATGGCTAATCCCCGGCTGTAGGTATGCAGCCAGCGAGCAATCCGGTGGACATTGAAATGATGAAGATGAGCGCCAAAAGCATTGCCTAATGTAATAAACGTAAGCACCCACACCAACGCACCCAGATAGGCGGATAACCAGAACGATCGGTATTTCATTTGACCGAACCCCGCCGCGGCGGCGGTTACATGTCTGACGCCTGGCAGAAAGTAGCCTAAAAAGATTGCAAGTTTGCCGTATTTTTCCAGTAACTTTTCCACTTTGGTTAAACGTTCTTCTGTGAAATGAATGTACTTCCCATAGCGGAGGATCAGCAAACGCCCACCCAGCTTGCCGATGACAAAGGAGAGAGTGATCCCAGTGATACTGCCGAAAAAAGCAACAAGCACAGAAGGAAAAAAAGTAAGCCGGTGCGACATATGCATATACCATCCCACCCCGGCAAGCAAAGTTTCATCCGGAATCGGAAGACCCACAATACCGAGCATCAACATCAGATAAAGTCCCCAATATCCGTAAGCATCGATCCATTGGAAAATACTATGTTCGATTGGTAGCCCACCCTTTTGACGTTGTTACGAATGAGTATACCAATCCCAATTGTAAAAAACCCCGCAAGGCCGAAAAATGATTTTGTGTTATACTAAAAGGTGTTTTAACCTGATCGTTTATCCATTTTCCAGTCTTTCGAAATGGGGAGTGTTAGCCATGACAGTCATAGTTTTGGTTATCGTAATCGCAGTGATTTATTACTTGATCATTAGGCCTCTTACACAGTCACGGTATGGAAATCGAGGTTTTGGCAACCCTTACAACAACAACAACAACAACTACAACAATAGGTATAGCAATGGCCCAGGCGGTGGCCCTGGTTATGGATCAAACAGCAATTACGGCGCAGGCTTCGGCAATGGGTTCGGAGGCGGGGGCTGGGGAATGGCTGCAGGCGGATTTGCTGCCGGCGAACTGTTAACCTACTTGCTCGACGCTGGCCGAATCAATCAGAATCAATTCGCTTACTATAATTCGCTCGATCAGCAGCAAATGATGATGGAATTGCAGCAGCAAAACATCCTGCAGCAGCAAGAGATTGATCAGTTGATGAACGACCAGCAAATACAAAATGACGGTTTTGGCAACCCTGGAAATGACGTAGGCTGGGACAACAACAACCAGGGCTGGAACAACGACAATACTGACAATACGGACAACAATAACAACGGCGGAGGAGATGGCTGGGTCTAGTGCAGACGAACTTCAACACGCGTGTGCTTCCGTACGGCGATCAAATCTGGGCCATCGATCTGCACGAAGGCCATCTGCCGGGCCGCACATCTGGTTACTTGATCAAAGGGGATCGGAACGTTCTGATCGATACCGGTTCTTCGATTTGCCATCCTTACTTGCTGGACGGATTGTCTCAATTAGGCATAAAATTCGCTGATTTGGATTACGTCATTGTGACCCATATTCATCTTGATCACTCAGGCGGCGTGGGCAAACTGCTGCCCCTTTTGCCAAATGCGACTGTAGTCGTACACCCCAGAGGGGCGAGGCATTTGGCGGATCCGAGTCGGTTAATCGTCGGGGCTCGCGCGGCCTGGGGGGATCAACTGGAGGAGTTGTTCGGTGAAATTCTGCCTGTCCCACAGGACCGTCTGCTCGTTCGGGCAGACGGCGAAACGCTGGAGATTGATAGTGGCAGAACCCTGCAGTTTCTCGATACACCCGGTCATGCCAAACATCATTTTTCCATCTGGGATCCTGCGTCGCAAGGGCTCTTTTGCGGGGACACGTTTGGCATTCGTTATATCCCAGAGGCAACAGGTTGGAACTTCGAAGCCCTGTTTCCGTCTACGTCTCCGAGCGAATTCGATCCGGATGCGGTGATAGATTCCATACGCAAAGCAGAAAAACTTCAGCCGAAATATCTGTTTCACTCACATTTTGGCAGGTCGGACCAGCCGGTAGACGTCTTCCATGCTATGGCGCGGATGGTGCGCGATTTTGATCAAATTGGCAAACGCCTTTATCAACCTGATCTGAGCTGGACAAGCCTCGCAGAACAGCTGCGGACCTATGTTCGTAACGAATTAAAAATCGCCGGGCACAGTGAACTGCTTGTGCTGGACGGCTTGGAAATTGATTTGGAACTCAATGCCAAAGGAATCCTTCATCGCTGGCAGCTTAAGGACGACAGACGCTGACAGGCAGATACGAACAATTGAATGTTTATCATCAAGATCGTTCGGCTTTTATCTTGACTATTCATACACCTCCAGCTACTATTAAATCGGGAATAATGTATTTGGAATAATAATTAAATTCAAACAAGGGGGATTCATTGATGATTGCGAAGTATTTCCAGTTTGAAGCTAGAAATACGAACTTCCGCAGAGAGGTCATTGGTGGACTGACAACGTTCCTGACGATGGCGTACATACTGGTTGTGAACCCGGGCATTATTTCACAAACCGGCATGGATTTAAACTCCGTGTTTCTCGCCACCGCGATTTCAGCTGCTGTAGCGACGCTGCTGATGGGACTGTTCGCCAACTACCCACTGGCTCTTGCACCAGGTATGGGACTTAATGCGTATTTCACTTTTGCCGTTGTAATGGGTTTGAAAGTACCCTGGCAAACCGCGTTAGGTGCCGTATTTATTTCCGGAGTATTATTTTTCATCCTAACACTGACAAAAATTCGCGAATTAGTAGTCAACTCCATCCCTGCCAATTTGAAACATGCAATCTCAGCAGGTATAGGTCTATTTATCGCATTTATCGGCTTACAGGACTCTAAAATTATTGTCGGTGACAAAGCAACCCTGGTAGCACTTGGCAACTTTCATGATCCAAACGTGATTTTGTCGCTCGTAGGTCTGTTGGTCATCTTCGCCTTAATGGTGCGCAAAATTCGCGGCGGAATCCTGATCGGTATTGTGGTGACTGCGATTGTTGGGATGATCTTCGGTTTGGTGCCTTTTCCAACAGGCATTGTCTCTGCACCGCCAAGCCTTGCTCCTACTTTTTTAAAGTTAAATCTGGGAGCTGCGTTGCACCAAGGATTCATACTGATTATTTTCGCGTTCTTCTTCGTTGATTTCTTCGATAACACTGGAACACTAGTTGGTGTGGCCAACAAAGCCGGACTTATTAAAGACGGGAAACTACCAAACGCAAGCCGAGTATTTATCACCGATTCCATCTCCACCATGTTTGGTTCGCTGCTCG
Source organism: Bacilli bacterium (assembly GCA_028287455.1). Classification (GTDB taxonomy): domain Bacteria; phylum Bacillota; class Bacilli; order Tumebacillales; family JAQBPP01; genus JAQBPP01. The sequence continues at coordinate 8,514 of JAQBPP010000262.1, forward strand.
GCACTTCAACTGTAACATCATATATCGAATCTGCAGCTGGTGTCGCGGAAGGCGCTCGGACAGGCTTTGCAAATGTGATTGTAGCGATTCTGTTTTTACTGTCGATTTTCTTCTCACCGATTATCAGCGTCATCGCTACTTCACCAGCAGTGACGGCACCTGTTTTAATTGTGGTTGGTTCACTGATGATTACGTCGCTCGCCAATATTGACTGGTCAGACATGACTGATGCAGTTCCTGCGTTCTTAACCATTTTGTTGATGCCGCTTACCTACTCGATTGCTACCGGCATCGCGATTGGTTTTACCGCCTACCCGATCTTGAAACTGATCGTAGGCAAAGGGCGTCAGGTTCACCCCGTCATGTACATCCTTGCGGTGCTGTTTATTTTAAGGTTCATATTCCTGTAAGTTAAAAAAGAGGGTATCTGTTGATTGATCTCCCGTTATTTAAAACGGGAGCCTCACGACAGATCCCCCTGTTTGTAAAAAACACACCGCAAGGTGTGTTTTTTGCTGTCACATATAAATGAGTTGATCATTGACATAAGTGATGTTTAAAAGACTTAAAACTTTCAACACGTTACGAAGAAACATGCACACTTTTCCCGAAAGGTCCTGTGTGTACTTGTTGAGCTATTACACCTTAAATTCATGTGCTTGGAAAAAGATTATATCTGCTGTTCGAGTGACTTTTGCTTGCAACCTGAGCGCGAACAGCAGATATAACTTTTACAAGGATATGAATCTAAGACTGAATAACTCTGCTTGTATTTACAGTACCTTCCGCTGAAATTGTCATACTTTTTTCGTAAGGTATCAATGTTTTACCCACAATTCCATTTTTTAATGGATAAAATAAGCGTTAGATGGGAAAGAAAATGGAGGTTGCTTTATGAAATTTATCTTGAGATACGGTTTTCTTGCGGCGCTTGGCGCAATTCTGATTGCAGCAGCAGGGTGCGGCACCAATGCCGCAGATAACAGTTCCAATCAGCCCGTACCTGACAATGCGCAAATCGTGAATGTTGAATCATCCAATTTTAAGTTTGTGCTGGACAAGACGGAGCTGCAGGCTGGAACTCCAGTGGTGTTTGAAATCAACGATAAAGAAGGCAACCACAGTTTTTCGATTGCATCAGCCAACATTTCCAAAAACTTAAGTCCAGGTACGCAAAAGGTGATTTGGAACCAGCCTAAAGCGGGCACGTATACGATTCGCTGCACCGTATTTTGCGGCAGCGGACATTCTAATATGGTGGCTACTTTTAACGTCAAATAATCGACAGTGAGGAGCTGCACCAGGATGGTAGAATCTCTGGCACCGAAAACCTGCAGCATCGACCGTTTAGTGACCAAACCGGACGATGTAGGAAAAATCATCAGCGGCGAGAAGACGGCCACACGCAGAAATGGCCGTTATGCCGATCCTGGCGAAATCATGGAGCTGGGTGAGCGTTCTTTTAAAGTAACCAAAGTCTATATTCAAACACTTGGCGAGCTCACTACGGCAGATGCCGTCGCAGAAGGTTATGCAGATGTGGAAGCGTACAAACAGTCCATTCTCTCGTTTCATCCAGGGATGCCTTGGCTGCCGGGCATGAAAGTTTGGGTTCATGAATTCGAACCTGTTGCGACATGATCTTGACCTAACTTTCTTGCATGGCTATGATAAGGATTGACATATAAGGAGGTTTTTGGAGTGGCAAATGTAACTTTTAAAGGAAACGCCGTTACTTTGGTGGGCAACGAAGTGAAAGTCGGCCAAACAGCGCCTGATTTCAAAGTGTTGGCGAACGATCTGTCAGAAGCAACATTGGCATCGTCAAAAGGCAATGTCCGTTTAATTTCCGTTGTTCCTTCGCTTGATACAGGGGTTTGCGATGCACAAACCCGGAGATTTAATGAAGAAGCTTCCTCACTTGGCAATGTTCAGATTCTGACGATTTCCATGGATCTTCCGTTTGCCCAGAAACGTTGGTGCGGAGCTGCCGGTGTTGAACACGTGCAAACCTTATCAGACCACCGGGATGCCTCATTTGGCACCCAATACGGTGTATTGATTAAAGAACTCCGTCTTTTGACACGTGCTGTCTTTGTTGTTGATGCTAACGATAAAGTGACTTATGTGGAATATGTACCAGAAGCCACTAACCATCCCAATTATGAAGCTGCTTTGCAAGCGGCAAAAGCAGCCAAATAGTCTGCTCACCTCTGCTGCTATAGGACTGGTCGCAAGCAGCCTTGTTGCCTGGGCTGCCTACTGGAAGCGTTCCTTAAATGGCTCTGGAGCGCTCGCGGCAATTGTTGTAGGAACCTTGCTTTATGCATTTGGCAGTGCCTTCTGGTACAGTTGTCTGCTTGCATTTTTTATTTCGTCTTCACTGTTGTCCAAGTGGCGCCACAAAAACAAGGCAGAAATCGAACAAAAAAATGAAAAAACAGGCCGCCGTGATGCCGGACAGGTTTTGGCAAACGGTGGCGTTGCAACACTCATTTGCCTGCTGCAGTTTTCGCACCCGGCTCCCTACTGGTGGATCGCATTCGCCGGCGTGCTGGCCACAGTCAATGCAGACACCTGGGCAACTGAAATCGGCACCGCGGTGCACGGCCGCCCTCGTTCTGTGCTGACCTGGAAACTGGTGGAGCCGGGCAGCTCGGGAGGAGTCAGTATCGCAGGGAGCCTGGCTGCCGCTCTTGGCGCAATGTTCATTGGTGTGATCGGCGTGCTTGCCTGCTCGCTCGCTCGGACTCCAGGCACCCCCACTTGGCTCACTAGTGCAGATCTGCAGTGTTTGGGTGCTTTGGCCTCGATCACAGTCGGAGGACTAGTGGGCTGCTATGCTGATTCTCTGTTAGGGGCCAGTTTACAGGCTTTGTATCGCTGCCGTGTCTGCGGCATCGTGCTGGAAAAATCGATTCATCATGACCAGCAATGTGAACTGATCAAGGGTTTTACCTTTCTGACCAATGACGCCGTCAACTGCGTGTCTTCGATTATTGGCGGTTTGATCACAATTTTGGCGGCAATGGCGCTGCATTTACCTATTTTTTCATAAAATAGGTTAATATCTGCTACCCAATCTAGGCAGCGTGA
>JAQBPP010000305.1 GCA_028287455.1 Bacilli bacterium
ATTCTGAAGACCCGTTTGATTCTGAAGACCCGTTTGATTCTGAAGACCCGTTTGGTTCTGACGAGCTGTTTGGTTCTGAAGACCCGTTTGGTTCTGAAGACCCGTTTGGTTGTGCCGACTTTGTTGATTTTGCTCAGCCGATTGGTGTTGCTGACCTGATTGGTTTTGAGCACTGTGCGAATGCTGCTGATTCAATTGGGATTGCTGATTCTCGTGTGTTGCTTGTGTTCTTGTGGATTCTCCCTGCTGTTGGTTGCTTGACACGAAAAATTCCTCCTAATAGACCTGTTTACCCTTTAATATGGACAATCCGCTGTGAAACATTCAGTCAAATCTGTCGGATCGGTGCGTACCATTTATAATAGCTCTCACGAAGCTGGGCAGATGGAGGCGATCAGGATGAAATTTTTCAAAAGATGGTCAATCGCAGCTGTTAAGAAAAGAACACTGGCAGTAGAACGTGTCAAAGATGTCCTATATGAATCACGAAAAGACGGACAGTATCTGGTGCATGTGTTTGTCGATGGATTAACCGAGCGCCTGGAGGCCATTTTGCAGCCAAAGATTAAAAAGGCGGTCGGGCGGCTGCCAAAAGGGGTCACTGTGGACGTGCTTCTCTATCGGAAACAGGCCAGCTAGAAGTGTTGTATACTGTATTGCTATTTCGAATTCTATCTATAGAATAGTAAGTAGTTCTGGGATCTTATACATATGGAGGGAACTGCATGAAATATCGCCATTTAGGAAGAACTGGTTTAAAAGTAAGTGAGATTAGCTTAGGAAGTTGGCTCACTTACGGTGGATATGTAGAAAAAAACAATGCGGTGGAATCCATTCGCAAAGCTTATGAATTAGGAATTAACTTCTTTGATACTGCTAACATGTACGAGCGTGGGGAAGCGGAGAAAGTCGTTGGAGAAACCTTAAGGTCCTATCCGCGTGAATCCTATGTGCTGGCTACCAAAGTATTTAACGCAATGGGCGATGGACCCAATGATCGGGGTTTGTCACGCAAACACATTATGGAACAATGTGAAGCCAGTCTTAAACGGCTTGGTCTGGATTACATGGATATCTACTATTGCCATCGTTATGATCCAAACACCCCGTTGGAGGAAACTCTGCGTGCTTTAGACGATCTGGTCACCCAAGGCAAAGTGTTATATGTCGGGGTTAGCGAATGGACAGCCGCACAAATGGTGGAAGCGCATGCAATTGCTGACCGTTTGCTGTTAGACCCCGTTGTGGTGAATCAACCCAGATATAACATGCTGCATCGCGCGATCGAAAAAGAAATTATTCCAGTCGGAATTCAAAAAGGAATCAGTCAAGTGGTTTTCTCACCGCTGGCGCAAGGACTGTTAACCGGCAAATACAAATCTGTCACTGAAATTCCTGCCGGAAGCCGCGCAGACGTCAAGACAGGTCTGCGCAAGTCAATTACGGATGATTTGATTAACAAAGTGAATCGGTTGTCAGACGTGGCTGCAGGCATTGGCGCATCTGTCGGTCAACTGGCATTAGCCTGGACCCTCCGTGGGCCGAATGTTTGCAGTGCACTGATTGGCGCGAGTCGTCCTGAGCAAGTCGAGGAGAATGCCAAAGCGGCTGACATCGTGCTGTCGGAAGAGATTTTGGCGAAGATTGATGAGATTTTGGTCTAACAACGCTGACAGAGATAAACAGGGAGCAACTGTAGGAAACAGTGCTCCCTGTTTTACTTTTGCCTATAACTGCAACCGTTACCCGTGATAGGGGCTCATGGAGACGGCCATATCCAGCGCCGTTTCGATGCTGTTTACACTCGGTGTATTGCAGCGGGTCTGGTAAATGACATTGCCAACCTGCCAATTGACAAAAGTTTGAATGTCATGCGGGGTAAAGGACGATACTTGCAGCACGACAACTCCTTCTCCTTTTGCGGCTGGGGCAGGCAGAGAATGCGTATCCAGATAAGCCACAACTTGTTTGGCCTCATTGACTGGCAATTCTAACGATTCATTTACACTGACCTCCAGCTTCCAATTGCCTTCTTGCCAGAGAATCATCGCGAATTTGCTGGTGGTCTTCGCAGTCGGATTATTTGAGGTGAATTTATAATAGTTTCCGGTGATTCCTTTGCCAAGATCTACTGTGCCCGACTCCAGCTGGCCAGTTTGTGGTCCATACTTGGATGTATCGGTGGCATCCACATAACCGGCAGTAGTGAGGATGGATTGCTGTGCATCGTTTGCCGAGGCGTACCCGTTTCCCGAGAAGCCGCCTAAAGGAGTTCCATCCTGAAAAAATTGTACGTTATACGAGGGCATAGGGCTTGCTGTGGACCAGTTGCGCTGCGTGATTACTGAAGAGCCTGACGAGGGTGTGGGAATCACGGACGGCGCCAGGAGTGAGACTGGTGGATTCTGGCTAAAGCTGGTCATCGCGTCATGTATAAGCTGGCGAAGATCCGATGTGCCTTGACTTGCAGGCAGATTCCCTTGCGGCACATTTGTTCCCGTTTGCGCTCCAGGATTATTCGCAGACATACTGCTGGAATTGCTGGACTGGTTTTGCTGCCCGGCGGGAAGTTGGTTAGGTTGGTTTGGCGCGGGCGCTGCTTTTTGGCTGCAGCCTACCATCACTAAACCAATCAACGCGGATAACGCGTACAACGGGATGCTCTTTTTCATCAGAATACCTCCATACTACATACACATTTTTACTAAACTATGTATTTGACGAGTATCTACCTGAAAACGTTACAATAGCAGTAGGAGATGATTCAGCTGAACACTTATTGGAGCACCGCGGCGACCGTTACACTTCCGATTATGATCGCGGTCATTTGCGGTGTTTTGTTAAACCGATTTCGCAGCATTGATACAAAAACGCTAATTGATGTAAGCTTGTATGTATTGTCGCCCTGCCTGGTGCTCTATGCGCTAGTGGATGGAGGAGGAACCATGGGCAGCGTGCTGGCTGTCCTTGAATTCACAGTGCTGAATATGTCACTTTTGTGGGGCATCAGCACGATCTGTGGCCGTCTCGCACGCTTTCAGCCGCCAGTTCGTTCAGCTCTCACCATGACAACCGTGTTCAGCAATTGCGTCAATTACGGTCTGCCGGTCGTATTGCTGGCGTATGGCACAAAGGGGTTTGCACTTGCTGCAATCTACGTGATTCCACAGATCGTATTAGTGAACAGTCTAGGGATTTATATTGCCTCCAGTGCAACCCGAAGTCCACTGTCCGCCTTGCGAGAAGTGCTTAAAATGCCGGTAGTTTATGCAGCTGCTGCAGGTTGTGTGATGCTGCTGCTGCATTTGCATTGGCCTCAAGGGTTGGATAGTACGTTTCATGTGCTGGGTGGTGGTTATTCGGCTGTTGTCCTGATCGTGCTTGGCGTACAATTGGGCCGAGCCAACTGGCGTGGATTCAAAAGATTGGATTTGTGGATGGCGGTCGCACTGCGTGTGGTGGCAGTACCGCTTGTAACTGAACTTTGTCTATGGATCCTGCACATTCACGGCCTGCTCGGTTCAGTCTTGTTTCTGGAAGCCAGCATGCCAGCTGCTGCCAATGCGTCGATCATGGTCGAACGATTCGGGGGAGACAAGAGCCTGGTGGCGATGACGGTTGCTATCACCACGGTGATCAGTTTCTTCCTGCTGCCGCTGGAAATACTACTTGGTTCCTAAAAGAGGTTGAGAGGAAATGGTTATTGTAAGAGATGCTGCACTGGATGATTTGTCTGCTATTTTGAATATATATAATCGGGCGATTTTAACAACTACAGCCACTTTTGACCTGGAAGAGCAAACACTGGAGCAGCGAAAAGACTGGTTTTCCCACTATGGCGGCAGATTTCCGCTGTTGGTGGCTGAATACAATGGGCAAGTCGTCGGATACAGCAGCCTGTCCTCTTTTCGCAGCAAAGAAGCATTTGCTAGCACGGTAGAATCCTCCGTTTATATTGACGAAAACCATCGCGGTTTAGGGATCGGCAAACTGCTGTTGACCGCACTTTTGCAAAGAGCTTCAGCGCTGGGCCATCATGTAGTGATTGCAGGAATCACTGGTGGAAATGAGATCAGTATTCATCTGCATGAATCATTTGGATTTGAACTTGTGGGCTGTTTTAAAGAGGTTGGCTACAAATTTGACAGCTGGCAGGACGTCATTTTCTATCAGCTCATACTGCCCTAACTGAAAAATGACAAAAAAGATGTGAAGATCTGTCCTATCCAAAACAACCGCCTAACCACTATAATTTTTTATAGAATACGCCGTAATCGGGTGCAGAGGAGTTTTTGAGATGGTAAGAAGAATGTCAGTTCCTCCCATGGAACTAGTAGCGCATGATGGTCCGGGAACTCAGCTGTGTGCAGTTGTCGAAGAAGTTGGAACGATTACTGTGAAGCGAGCGCTTATTCCTGAGCCAGCAGACGGTGAAGTTAGAATCAAGATCAAATGGGTTGGCATTTGCGGTAGTGACGTCGAAGTGTTTCGGGGCGCGCGTGAACCAGAGTTTATTACCTACCCCACCCGACTCGGCCATGAGGTGGCAGGAATCGTGGATAAGGCAGGCAAGAATGTTACTGGTGTTAAGGAAGGCGATCATGTCGCGTTGCGCTATGTTTGGGGCGCTTTTGCAGAATATGTTTGCTGCAGCCCTTTCTCGGTCAAAGTGCTGCCAAAGGAGCTGCCCTTGATCGAAGGGTCTTTAATTGAGGTGCTGCCTGGAATTATTCACGCTGCCGAACTTGGCGATATCTCTCCGAACAAAAATGTACTGATTATGGGCCAAGGGGTCAGCGGTCTGGTCATGACGCAGGTCATTAGTTTGTACAGCCCTCGCAATTTGGTTGTCACCGATTTGTTTGACGAAAAACTCGAGCTTGCGAAAAAATACGGAGCTACGCATACTTACAAACTGCCTCATTCTGATGCCGCCACGATGGATATTGTCGGTAAGGATTTTCCTGATGGATTCGATGTCGTCATCCCTTGCTTATTAGAAGGAGACGGCATGGTCGATGCGATTAATGCAGCTGCACAAAACGGACGCATTGTCATGTACGGATGTATTGGTACTTGTCATAAACCAGTCGACTTTTTTAAAGTTCATAAGAAACGCCTCGACATATTCTCAACTGAACCCAAGCGCGACATCGACAATCGCCGCTATTTTGATCAAGGGTTGCAGCTCGTGCTGGACGGTTTGGTCAACACGGAAGAAATGATCACGCACGTCGTGAAGCTGCAGGACGTAGCCAAAGCCATGCAATTGCGCAATGAGCACAAAGGCGACACCATCCACGTGATGATCGACTGTGAAGCGGAGTAAGTATCATAAACCATAAAGAGACGGTGAATCTACAGCTGCCGTCTTGCCCACTATACTTTAGTTATAAACAATACAATTTTTCCTAGTCTTCGCCTGATAAAGAGCTTGATCAGCTTGCTCAAACAGCTGGGATTTTGTCTGTCCCTCCTGTAATGTACTGAGCCCAATGGAAGCAGTTGGTTGTTTTGTGATCTCTCCGAAGTGGGCAGATTCAATGGAGTTTTTAATTCGTGCAGCAACTGCAGATACTTCTTTAGTATTCACTTCTGCCATAAGGATCGCATATTCTTCGCCGCCCCAACGGGAGACGATATCTGTTGGTCGAACATTGCGAAGAATGATTTGAGCAGTTTCGTTAATCAGATGATCACCAAAGGAATGTCCATAATGATCGTTAAAATATTTTAGATCATCTAAATCGATTAAAATCATTGAGAAAGGTGTCTGGTTTACTGAAAACCTCAGAAGAGATTCTTCGAAATATCTACGGTTATATAGATTCGTTAAAGGATCTCTAATTGATAATTCTGTTAACAGTTCAATTCTTCGCTGCGTACTGATTAGGTTAAAAGATCCAAGCAGAAATAGCAGAGTTAAATATGAATTCCATAGCCATAAGTTTTGTCCAAAAATTCTGTGTAAGAGAATGGTAATGACAAACATCCCGACGATAAGACCCAATTTTCTCCTTGAGCTTAACATCAAAGAAAACATAAAATAGCCCCTCTCGACTTTACCGCTTGTCGTATTTTCTCAACAAGTCTTCTAATGCTTCACGAAGTAAAATGGATTCCTTTTTGCTTTGAATTTCTGCCAAGGCTTTAAGTCGTCTCAAACTGGTCGAAGAGTAGTAACAGGATTTCAATACCATTTCTTCATTCGGTGGAAGAGCAACCTGGTTGCGTCCGATTTCTTTTGCTGTCATTAAAGCAGACTCAGCAGCACGGGTTAAAGATTCAAAGTCTTTTGCATCACGAGGATGTTGTGCAACTCCAACGGTTAATGTAATTTGACGGTTTTTTGGAAGCCCATGGAAATTTTGATTGTCTGCAACCTTCGCACGTATTGTCTCCATTTTAAGGAAAGCTTGTTCAAGTGAGTAATCCGGCAGTAGTATTGCAAATTCGTCTCCAGAAACCCTATAGGCTTGTTCAGGGAAATGATTAGAGAGGATGGACGCCAATGCCTGCAGCACTTTATCTCCTTCAGCACTTCCCAAGTCATCATTGATCTCCTTAAAATGATCCACATCTAAAAAAGCGACAGCAACGTTTTCCTCCTCGTGCATGTATTTTGTTAAGTTGATCTCAAGTGCTTTTCGGTCGGATAACCCGGTTAAAGAATCTATATGTTTTTCCATATAATCACCCCGATATATTTATATATATAGATTAATGTATATATCCTGGTATGTAAATATATAAAACTAGTTATATTCCGAGCACCAGCGTCTGTCGCTTGTTTCAGGAACCACTCATTGACCATTGTATCCACTTCAGTCGTTTTGCTCTACACGTATAAATATACGTGTTATAATCGTTGAGGGAGGGGAGAGGTTCTTGAAGAACTACTCATCTCGAGCCATCACCAGTACAAACATCCAAAAAAAACCGGCAAAGTGACGATACATCATCCAAAATAAAAATTTTCCAATGAAAACAATAAAAAACATACTGAGTCATGCGGGGTTAGACGAATAACCACTCCTCAAGGAGGTTTTATATAAAAGTGACAAAACAAAAAGACAGATACGTCTATCCAGCAATCTTTGACTATGCAAATGACGGCATCTCAATTATGTTTCCTGATCTTCCAGGATGTCTAACTTCTGGTGAGAGTGATGAAGAAGCATTAGCAATGGCTAAAGAGGCTTTGGCATTACATCTTTATGGTATGGAACGTGACAAAGATTCAATACCTACCGCAACCGTAGTAAAAGATATTCAATTAGCAACAAATCAAGCTCTCGTGTTAGTCGAAGTTTGGATGCCACCATTTAGAGACAAAATAAAAAATAAAGCGGTTAAAAAGACACTTACCATTCCAAAGTGGTTAAATGACTTGGCGGAGGAACACAACGTGAATTATTCTCATATCTTACAAGAAGGATTGAGAAAGTATCTAGGTATTGATGATAAAAGTAAAATTTAACAGATTTTTTAACGGTTAGTTTCTTCACGCGGTTTGTTATGGGAATTATATTTTACCAACATATCCAAAGTATATTTGGAAATCCCAAAGATCTAGCGAAAAAATGGTGGAGTGCAGGACGCAAGTTATGTACAAGAGGATGCGAAAATACTGAGGTATTGGATACTTCTGTAAACAGTCTAATGTGGGATCAACATAAAAGAAAACAACGCATAATTACATTAAAGCCGAGTAGTTGCTGATAGCAACCTGCTCGGCTTCTATTATTTCATCCTACTTATGGTCTGATCTGTGGCTATTATTCTTGAAAATAAAAAAACGACAAAATATATGTCGTATCACAATTTTAGATAAATTTTAACTAACAATAGGCATCCTCGACTTCTATGATGATATTATAACAGAACGAAAATTATAAGTCTATACTTTTTGGGGAATTTTGGATAAATTTTCTTAGTGAGAAGAAGTAGGAGGTTGTTCGATGAAGGAACGATTGATTGAATTGCAAGGTATAAGCAAATCGTTTAAGGTAGCCAAGCGATCGGCCGGATTGCGGCAGGCCGTAAATGCGCTCTTTGTCCGCGAACACACGATTGTGGAAGCGCTTCATAACATTTCTTTCTCGATCAGTGAAGGGGAGATTGTCGGGTACATTGGCCCTAATGGGGCGGGGAAATCGACCACCATCAAAGTGATGAGCGGAATATTGGTGCCAGATGACGGCTCGTGCACCATTATGGGATTTACGCCCTGGAAGGATCGGACAGCCTACGTAAAAAATATCGGTGTTGTGTTTGGTCAGCGATCCCAGCTGTGGTGGGACGTGCCGGTTATCGATTCCTTCGAATTGTTGCGTGACATCTATAAGATACCGGTCGCCAGATACAAGACCAATCTTGACCTGCTGACGGACATCCTGGATCTGCACAGCCTCCTATACACACCTGTTCGACAGTTGAGTTTGGGACAGCGGATGCGTTGTGAAATTGCCGGCTCGCTCCTGCATGGGCCCAAGATCCTGTTTTTGGATGAGCCAACCATTGGACTTGATGCAGTGAGTAAAATCGCCGTTCGCCAGTTCATCAAAACTATCAATAAAGAACAGGGTGTAACCGTAATCCTGACCACTCACGACATGCAGGATATCGAGGCATTGACCGACCGAATTCTTATGATTGGAAAAGGGACTCTGCTCTATGACGGCACGATTAGCGAGCTGCGCAGAAGATTCGGCACACACCGAATCATCACTGTTGATTACCGTGAACACGCTGGGCCGGTCGATATTCCTGGAACGTCACGGCTTTCTTGGTCACCAGAACGAGCGGTTTATAGCGTCAATACTGAACATGTGTTGATTGCAAAAGTGATCTCCCGTTTATCCGAACAGGTTGAACTGATAGACGTAACGATTGAAACAAAACCTGTTGAAGAATTAATCGTTCAGTTATATAAGGAGCATCAGATATGAATGCGTATACCTCCGTTTTGAAGCTGCGATTCATCAACGGCTTGCAGTATCGCGCGTCCGCTTTAGCCGGAACCGCGACACAGTTATTTTTTGGCTTTATTTTTATAATGATCTATGTAGCGTTCTACAGTCAGAGTACGGGTCAACCGTCGATCTCCTTAAAAGACTTGGTGGCGTATGTCTGGCTCCAGCAGGTCTTCCTTTCTATTGTCGCGCTGTGGTTCCGCGACAACGAAATTTTTCAGCTGATCACAAGCGGCAACATTGCATATGAATTGTGCAGGCCCTGCAGGATCTACCCATTTTGGTATGCCAAATTGATCGCTCAACGTGTGTCGAATGCAGTTCTGCGCTGTTTCCCGATCCTCGCCGTATCGTTTTTGTTTCCACAGCCCTATCGGATGAGCTTGCCCCCTTCTCCGGCAGCGTTGATATTGTTTCTATTAACCCTAGTGCTAGGATTGATGGTAATTGTCGCCATTTCAATGCTGATCTACATTTCTGTGTTCTGGACGATGTCGCCCACCGGTTCCTCCCTAATGATTTCTGTTGCTGGTGAATTTTTTGCCGGGATGATTCTGCCAGTGCCTCTTATGCCACTATGGCTGCAAAAGATTGCCTATGTATTGCCGTTTCGCTGGACAACTGATTTTCCGTTTCGTGTTTACTCGGGGCAGATTCCGACCGCCCAGGCGCTCTGGGGTGTCCTCGTACAACTGCTGTGGTTTGCGGTTCTTTTGGGCGTCGGAAAATGGAGCTTAAGCAGAGCTTTGCGCCAGGTTGTAGTACAAGGAGGTTAACCGCATGAGCTTATATTTCAAATATATGTCAATCCTGCTCAAGTCTCAATTGCAGTACCGTGCCTCCTTCTGGCTCTTGACTTTTGGACAGTTCTTTATTCCATTTTCCGTCTTTGCCGGACTTTATTTTATGTTTGAACGGTTCGGCCATCTGCGGGGATGGAGCTTTTTTCAGGTGGCGCTCTGTTTTGCGATCATCGGTATGGCCTACTCGCTTAGCGAATGTTTTTCACGCGGGTTTGACGCGTTTTCAACGCTGGTAGCAGGCGGAGATTTCGATCGCCTGCTGGTTCGGCCGCGCAGCACCGCCCTGCAGGTGCTCGGTTCCAGGTTTGAGTTTAGTAGAGTTGGCCGATTAATCCAAAGCGGCATCGTACTGGTTTGGGCGTTAGATAACCTGCCTATTACTTGGAGTTTTGCGAAAGTGATTACGCTAATCTTGATGATAGGGTGCGGAGTATTTATATTCACTGGCATATTTATTTTAACTGCGACGCTCTGTTTTTGGACCATTCAAGGATTGGAGCTGGCAAACATACTGACAGACGGCGGTCGGGAGATGGCGCAATATCCGCTTAACATTTATCAAAAGTGGGTTACTGTCTTCTTCACTTTTATCATCCCATTCGGATGCGTCAGCTATCTCCCGCTGCTTTATATCCTTGATAAAGTTCACGGTAATAAGATCCTCTATATGCTGATGCCGCTGGCCGGCGTACTTTTCCTTCTTCCTTCTTTACTAGTCTGGCAGATTGGAGTCAGACATTATAGATCCACCGGATCTTAATAGATTAAATAATGTCCTGCAGTAATTTCAGCAGGCCCTGATTGTAAGAAAGGAGAATGAATTTATGGCAAAAGTCGTTATTGATGAAATGAAAATAGAAAACTACGATAATATAGCTCTATTTTGGAAGAGGAATTTTGGCAAAGCTGTTTCAACTGAATTTGATTCTAAACAACGAATAGAGTCTTATATAAATCGCAATCCTGGAATTAGTTCGGTAGCTGTACACGATGGAGAAATAGTTGGGAGTGTTCTTTGCGGACATGATGGACGCAGAGGCACTTTCTATCATGTTGCAGTGGACGAAGAGTTTAGAGGTAAGGGAATAGCTCATAGAATGATCGAACGCAGTAGTTCATTACTTAAACAAGAGGGCATTGATACGGCTGTGTTATTTGCTCATACAGACAATATTAAAGCAGTAACATACTGGAAGAAAAACGGGTGGACATCATATTTAAACGTACTTTATCACTTCAAAGATTTATAAGATATTTTATCTTATGTTTGCAGCTGAAGTTACTCTAAACCAATGGGGAGATCGATGATAGTTAGATTTCGCCACAATTGCCGGTTATTGCAAGTTGTAACTGCTTTCACATATAATAAACTTTGAAACCTGATTACAACATTCGAAAGGTGGTATCGAATTTCAACATGTGGACACCTTTGTTTGTATTCTAATGCCACCCCATTCAAATAGGTGAAGAATGCAGACGTTGCTTGCGTAATGGCAAGCCATGTTCGTTTGGGCTGTTTCAAGTCCGGTGTGCATGAAAGGAACGCATGTGAAGTTACGATTCGCCCCTTTTGATCTATTTCATATGTTCATGTACGAACATATATTTGGCGATAGAATCAATCGGTATCCGTGGGCGGCGTCTGCTCACGGTTTTTTTGCATGGGGTGCCCTTTATTCCAAACAACAAATGGATCAGAGTGGAGGAGTGCCGAATGCATTTGCTTAAGGTCAATCAATTGAAAAAACAGTTCAGCGATCGTATTTTGTTTGAACATGTGTCCGTTGGGATTGCACATGGAGACAAAATCGGTCTAATCGGTGAAAACGGTGTTGGCAAAACAACACTTTTTAATCTCCTGATCGGTGCCGAGAAACCGGATGAGGGAGAAGTTCAATGGCAGTTGGGATTTGACAAAGAACGGATCGGTTTTTTGACCCAACAGCTTACCATCCATCCTGGGGAGACAATGCAAACCTACATTCGACGCGGAAAGACGGAGCTGCACAACGTAGAACGGGAACTTCGACTACTTGAACAGCATCTGGCTTCAGAATTTAATGCATCGAATGAAGAACTGCTTTCTCAATATGGTACTTTACAGGAAACGTTCGAAAAGCTGGGTGGATATGAGTTGGATCACCAGGTTGAAAGGGTTTTGAAGGAGGTTCAACTGGATGAGCATCTTTGGCAAATCGAACTTGCACATGCAAGCGGTGGACAAAAAACAAAAGTGCAGTTGGCAAGAATTCTGCTGCAACAACCCGATCTTTTGCTATTGGATGAACCGACGAATCATCTGGACCACGAGACGATGGATTGGCTGAGAGAGTTTTTGCTCCAGTTTACAGGAACTGTACTGATCGTATCGCATGATCGTTTCTTTCTTGATCAAGTGGTGTCGCGTATCCTTGAACTGACTCCCACCGGCATAGCTTCCTATACTGGCAATTATACAGCTTACAAGCAAGCACGCGAGATCGAACTTCGTACGCAGCAGGCTGCCTTCCAAAAACAACAAACCGAGATACAGCAGCTTGAGGAAGCCATTCAGACGTTTCAGACCTGGTTTCATCGTGCCCATAGGACTGCGGGACAAAATGATTTCGCAAGGAGTGCCGCAAAGACCCATGTGACTCGTATGCGAAATAAGGAACGCCAATTAGAAAGAATCAGGGAGCACAAGATTGAGCCTCTTCGTGAACCATCCACTTTATCTGTCAAATATGATACGCACGATAAGATAGGCAATCAGTTGCTAAAGCTTGAAGGCATTTCCGTGCGATTTGGTCAGCACGACCTTTTTCGCGATGTTTCCGTTACTGTGAAAAGAGGCGATAAAATCGCATTGATCGGTCAGAATGGCAGCGGCAAAAGCACCCTCTTAAAAATCATCATGGGTGAGCAGCTGCCTGCAGCAGGAGTCGTAAGAACCAATCCAGGTGTTCGCATTGGCTATTTCGGACAGGAACTGGATAGATTGGATCCCAATCACACGATCTTGCAAGAAATACTGCAAGTGGATGGGGTTAGACAGACGAATGCCCGTACGATCCTCTCTTGCTTTTTATTCCGGGGTGAGGATGTGTTCAAACCGATTCGATCCCTAAGCCAGGGAGAGAAATGTCGGGTCGCCTTTGTGAAACTTTATTTCTCGGGAGCCAATATCCTGATCCTGGATGAACCTACGAACTACCTTGATATTCCATCAAGGGAAAGGATTGAAAGCGCCCTTGTTCAGTTTCCGGGTACAATTTTGCTTGTCTCTCATGACCTCTATATGGTCCAGAGGTTGGCGACCCAATTACTTTTATTTAAAGAAGGAACTATTCTACACTTCGACGGTACGTATCGCGATTGGTTGGACCTCCAAGCAAAGCGAACACTTCCGGAGGAGTGTCGCCAGCGGGAAGAACAACGCCTGATATTGCAGATGGAGTTATCACGTTGGGCGGAAAAAGTGGACAATACCCATACAAGCAAGGAAGAACGTGAACAGGCAATGGATCAGTTAAACGTCGTGCAGGGGAAACTGAAGCTGCTAAATTGACGAACTGTCACTCTCGTGATACTATAGGAAAAATTTATAATATATTTGCCGTTGAGAAGGACGAGTAACGACTGAATGCGCTGCAGAGAGTGGGTGGCTGGTGAAAACCCAAACGCTGAAAGTGGTGAAAATCACCTTTGAGGCGCCTCTTGAAATGTTTTAACCTATGTTAAACGCAGAGTAAGAGAGGCCGGGGCTCTCCCGATACAGAGAGGCGAACCCATGCGTATGCACGGTTCGGCAGACGGAGCAGGTTTTGTCGTACACTTTGACTACGACTCCTGCCTAAGTTGGGTGGTACAGCGAGCGTAACTCGTCCCTTCACAGGGGGCGAGTTTTTTTTGTCTCATGCATCAATATTTCCAATCTGTGTTGACCTGCTTTGTCGCGTCGAACAAATTGAAGGAGGAAATCAGATGCTGAAGAAAGTTGACGTGAAAGAAGCCGCAAAAGTCCGTGAAGAACGTATTCTCTCATTCTGGAAAGAAAATGCTGTGTTCCAAAAAAGTGAGCAATTGCGCCAAGGGGGCCAGGAGTTTGTGTTCTACGAAGGACCCCCAACAGCAAACGGTCGTCCCCATCCTGGCCATGTATTGACACGCGTGATGAAAGACGTTTACCCGCGATATCGCACGATGAAGGGCTGCCATGTTGTACGCAAAGCCGGGTGGGATACACACGGGCTGCCGGTTGAAATTGAAATCGAGAAAAAGTTTGGCATCAGCGGCAAGAAGCAAATCGAGGAGTTTGGCGTCGAACGTTTCATTCAGGAATGCAAAAACAGCGTGTTCACGTATGAGCAAACCTGGCGAGAGATGACAGAAAAACTCGGTTACTGGATCGACCTGGACCATCCCTACATCACGCTCGAAGATGACTACATTGAGTCAGTCTGGCACCTTCTGAAACGTATTTTTGACAAAGGATACCTGTATCAAGGCCATCGCGTGAGTCCATACTGTCCACACTGCGAGACAACACTTTCCAGCCATGAAGTTGCTCAAGGGTATAAGGATGTGAAAGATCTCACTTTAACAGCGAAATTTAAGGTGCAAGGGCAAGACGATGTGCCCACTTTCGTTTTGGCCTGGACCACGACACCATGGACTTTGCCTGGCAACGTTGCCTTGGCTGTAAATTCGGATCTAACGTATGTCTTGATCCACGCGAACGCTCTACATGAGAGATATTGGGTTGCGGACAGCCTGAAAGGCAATTTCATGCTGGAGGAAGACCTTATTATTGACCGAAAATCCGGGTCTGATTTACTCGGCCTAACCTATGAACCGGTCTTTCCTTATGCGAATGAAATTGCCGGCAGGAAGTTTGAAATAGTAACCTCTAACCATGTGTCGGATGAATCGGGTACGGGAGTAGTTCACATGGCCCCAGCGTTCGGAGAGGATGATTATCGGGTTTGTAAAGACCATGGGATCATCTTCTGCAACTTCGTTAATTACAGCGGCCATTTCACAGATGATGTCACCGATTATGCAGGACGATTCGTGAAAGATGAAGACCTGAATGTCGATCTGGTTAAGTCGCTGGCAGCGAGGGGACTTTTATACGAGAAACATAAATTTGAACATGCCTACCCTCATTGCTGGCGCTGCGATACGCCGTTGCTCTATTACGCGATCGACAGTTGGTTTATTAAAACCACAGCTGTTAAGGAGCAAATGATCAACAACTCCCGGGGGATCAATTGGATGCCCGAGCACATTAAAGAAGGGCGCATGGGGAACTTCTTGGAGAATCTGATCGACTGGAATCTTTCCCGCAGTCGTTATTGGGGTACGCCGCTGCCGGTTTGGAAGTGTAATCAATGCGGCCATACCCATTGTGTCGGCTCCAAAGAAGAATTGCAATCTCTTACAGGGCGTTTGCCGCAAGAACTGCACAAGCCATTTATTGATGAGCTAAGTTGGTCCTGCACTTGCGGAGGTGCGATGGAACGTGCCCCAGAAGTGATTGATGTCTGGTTCGATTCAGGGTCCATGCCATTTGCACAGCTCCATTACCCATTCGAACATGAGGAAGATTTTAAGCGCCTTTATCCAGCCGACTATATTTGTGAAGCCGTGGATCAAACACGCGGCTGGTTCTACGCTCTTTTGGCCATCTCAACGCTTGTTACAGGCGAAGCACCTTATAAAAATGTGCTGGTTCTTGGTCATGTACTGGATGAAAACGGTAAGAAAATGTCAAAGTCAAAGGGGAATGTCATCGATCCATTTGAAGCGTTTGACCGGCACGGTGCCGATGCCCTTCGCTTTTATTTTCTCTCGAACACCCAACCCTGGAACTCTCAATTGTTCTATCATACAGCGGTTGCGGAATCGAAAGCTAAGTTTATCGACTTAATCCAGAACATCCATGCGTTCTATGCACTGTACGCCGGTCTTGATCATTTTCGCCCCCAGGACCACAAGATCGCCGCCAAAGATCGGCCGCTCATGGACAGGTGGATTATCGCTCGACTACACGATGCAATAGCAGAAGTTGATAATCGAATGGACAGTTATGATGCAACCGCAGCTGTTAGGACATTGCAGGCTTTCGTCGATGAGTTGTCAACGTGGTATGTTCGCCGCAATCGGGAACGCTTCTGGGCTGCCGGTATGGAAGTCGACAAGATATCGGCGTACCTCACGATGTACGAGTGTCTGTCCACGATCGCGAGCTTAGCGGCGCCATTTATTCCCTTCCTGGCGGAGGAATTGTATCAGAATGTGGTCCGTGGTGCTGGCGTTCTTCAAGCGCCGGAAAGTGTACACTTGTGCGATTACCCAATTGCAAACACAGATTATATGGACCGTACGTTAATCCAGGAGATGGCGGATGTACTCTCGGTTGTGGAGCGCGCTCGTCACTTGCGCAATGAAAGCAAGATTAAGACCCGTCAGCCGCTGTCTGCCATTTATCTGCCGCTAGATACCGCTAGTGTGATAGGCAAATTCGCAGATATTATCAAAGATGAATTGAACGTGAAAACCGTGAACTTTACGGCACTTTCCGATATTGCCAAACCGGAGTTGTACCTAAACCTGAAGCAAGTAGGTAAAGTGTTTGGAAGCAAGCTTCCGAGCTTAAATCAAGCAGCAAAACAAGCGACTTCAGAGCAAATTGCAGTGTTCCAAGAAAAAGGCCAGTTGGAGTTTGACGGAGAAATCATCACGCGGGATCACGCTGAACTTCGATATCAGTCCATTTTCCCAGGGTTACTTCATGTCACAAGCATGGGCTTTGTTGGCCTTACTACCGAATTGACACCTGAACTCATCGAGGAAGGGTATGTGCGCGAAATCATCTCGAAAATGCAGATGATGCGAAAAGAAGTAAATTATAACGTGATCGATAAAGTAGCCTTTTATGCAGAAGGTGACAACGAGATTCTACGAATACTTAACGACCATTTTGATGAAATCGCTGCAACGGTGCTCATCCGCGAGTTGATAAGAGAACCGATGGAAGGTGACCTAACCAAAGTTTGGGATGTAAATGGTAAATTGCTTAAATTGTCAATTTCTAGGAGGACTAATGAATAATGATGATTTATAATAAAGACAGTCTTTTCATATGAGGTGAATGGGATGTCATTCCGTATCGTTCGAGGTATTTAGTTTTCGGGCTGGAAAAAACGCGTACCAGCCATC